>PWHO01000326.1 GCA_003555385.1 Bacteroidales bacterium | reverse complement strand
TTTCCGTGTAGTATCTCCAGTCCCATTGTTCCAGCTGAAAGTCATTGCCTTCGTCATAGACCATCTGCTGCAACTGTTCCCTTTCTTCTTTGGCCAGGGCCAGGGCCGGCTCCCAAACTTCATGGCAAAATTCCATGACGGTGGGAGTGTCTCCTGCCATGGTTTCTTCCAGTGAAAAGGCGGCGTAATTTTCGTAACCCAGCAGCCTGGATCTTTCAAGACGCAGGTTAGAGATTTTAGCCAGGATCTCCCTGTTGTTGTAATCGTTGTCACGATTCCCGCGGTTGATGTATGCCTGTTGCATCTCCCTGCGCAATTCCCGGTTGTCGGCATTGTAAAGGAAAGGCATTACGCTGGGATTGTGCAGGGTAAATACCCATTTGCCTTCCAGGCCTTCCTGCTCAGCACGATCGGCTGCGCCCTCAATGGCAGATTCCGGCAACCCCGCCAGGTCTTCTTCATTGTCAACCACCATTTTGAAATCATTGGTTTCGCCAAGCACATTTTGCCCGAAAGTCAGGGTGAGGGAAGACAGTTCCGAGTTAATTTCCCGCAGGCGTTCCTGTTCTTCTCCGGGGAGGTTCGCACCGCTCCGGACAAAACCTTTATGCGTTTCTTCCAGCAAACGCATCTGTTCGGAATTCAGGTCGAGCATGTCTCTTTGTCCGTAAACTTCGTTAACCCTGGCGAAAAGATCGAGGTTCAAAAGGATATTGTCACTGTGCTCCGACAATTCAGGTGACATATTCCTTGCGATCTCTTCCAGTTCAGGCCCTGTCATGGTGGAGTTGTAGTTGGAAAAAACCCGCATGACCCGTCCAAGGGTTTCCCCGGAGTAATCCAGGGCTTCAATGGTATTCTCGAACGTGGGCGGGGCCGGATTGTCTACAATGGCGGCAATTTCTTCTTCCTGCTGGCGGATTGCTTCAAGAATGGCCGGCTCAAAGTGGGCATTCTCTATTTTGTCGAACGGAGGAACCCCAAACGGGGTATCAAACTCTGACAGCAGGGGGTTCTCCCTTTCCGGTGCACAAGATCCCAGGCACAGCACCGGAATGATCAGTAAAAACCAATACTTTTTCATGTGTTTATTGTTTTAGTGAATGATTGCGATGATTCATCGATGAATAAGCGTGCCAAAATACAAAATATAATAATCGTGTCCAAGTGTTTTTTGGCCAGCAAATTTACTTAGCAGAAAAATGAATGATAGTCTACTCCGGCATCTGAAAATGATATCCTACCCCTTTCAGGGTTTGGATACGTATGGAAGGATCTTTTGCAAGGTAATCCCTGATCCTGGATATATACACATCCAGGTTGCGTGAATTGGCAAAAGAGTCGTCCCCCCAGATCTTTAGAAGGATATCGCGCCTCAGAACGGCCTGATCGGGATTTTGGGTGAGCAGTTTCAATAACTGGGTTTCCCTGTGGGACAGATTTCTGATTTCGTTACCGAAGTGAAGTTCATACCTCCCCGGTAAAAAGACATATTTCCCCAGTATAACTTTTTCTCCCGCGATCTGATGGTTGCCGTTTCTGTAGCCCGGAGAGGTAATGGATAGCAGGTTCTGAATCCGGACAATCAATTCCTCCATGCTGAAGGGCTTACGCAGGTAGTCATTGCCTCCTGACTTGAAACCCCGGATCAGGTCTTCCGTCTGGGTTTTGGCGGTCAGAAAAATGATCGGGGTTTGCGGGCTTTCCTGTTTGATTTCCCGTGCCAGGTGCAGTCCGTCTTTATGCGGGAGCATAACATCCAGGACACAGATATGCGGATTGGTCTCCCGGAACATTTTCAGACCCTGCATGCCATCGGTGGAAAGATGCACTTCGAAACTCCTGCTTTCAAGGCTTTCTTTGACAATGCGAGCCAAAAAAGGTTCGTCTTCCACGTATAAAATACGTATGTCATTCATATGCGGGCAATTTAATAATGAAACAGGCTCCTTCTCCGGGGCTGCTTTCCAGGATTATTCTGCCCCCATGCGCCCTTGCCACACCCTTCACATAATGAAGGCCGAGTCCGTATCCTTTAACGTTGTGAACATCACCGGAAGGAAGCCTGTAAAATTTATCAAAAACCTTTTTCTGGTGAACTTCCGGAATGCCGGGCCCCTGGTCGCTGACAACCAGAACAACTTTATCTTCTTTGCCGGTAAGCCTGACAAGCACTTCCTCGCTGCCGGGGGCGTATTTCATGGCATTGTCCAGCAGGTTATACAGCATTTGGAGCAAATGGCCCTCATGTCCGGCCACCATCAGGTTGCCTTCTGAGTGAAGCGTTAATTTGATTCCTTTATGCGCAGCCTGAAAGCGAAAGCTTTCAAGGGCCTCTTTGGCAACCGATCCCAGGTCAACAGGTGTTTTGTGCAGATGGATATCTTCCTCATAATCAAACACCGAAGTCCTCAGTATTTTGTCCGTGATCATGCCCAGACGCTTCAGTTCGAGGGTAGCCATGTCAAGGTATTCCCTTGTCTGGTCCGGGTTTTTCAGTACATCGAAATGCTTTATCGCTTCCAGGGCGACTTCAGTTGTGGCCACAGGGGTTTTCAGCTCGTGGGTGATATTGCCGATGAAATCATTTTTCTGGTCAATCAGCCGCTGTTGTGCGCGGAGACTGCGGGCTACCAGTACAAAAGAAAGGGCAATGAGCAGGGTGATAAAAACGGAGAATCCGATCTGCGGGAAAATTGAGCGAATCACCATTGGTCGGACCCCTTCAAAATTCGCCGCATAAGAGTACATCCCGAATGGAACAAACTGTGTGGCGTAAGCCAGGCTGTCTCTGATTTCGTCGGTTTTCTGGTAGGATGAGGGCAGCCAGCCGGTCTCTTCCTTGATGATTTCCACCGGCAACAGGATGTTGTGATCCCTTAGAGCCTGTTTATATTGTTTGGCAATACTGTCGGGATGGACCATTTCAAAAAAAAATCTTCCCTGATCTGTGTGGCCCTCTGACCTGTTGCGGCGGATCACAATGGTGTCGCGTCGTTCCCTTCCTCCCTGTTCCGTGGTATCGCTGTTCATGAACTGCTGCATGAACCCGGAAACGATGGAATCGGATATGTGAAACATGGTGTTCCTGAACACCAGATTGGTTTCCCGTTTGAAACCCTCTGATGCTGAACGGTGCTCAGCCCGCAACCAAAACACCTGGAGCAACACCAGGAAAATCAGGCTGACGCTCATCAGCAAAAGAAACATCCTGAACTTCCGCTTTGTCATGTTCCAAAGATATTGGTTTTCCACTTAGTCTCCGTTGCTTTAACCTTTCATTAACCTTGTTTTGAATTTGGTTAACCTCATAATGAATTAGTTAGTGGTAGTTTTACCACAGAAACAATATGAAAACACAAGCTATGAAAAGAAAAAGTTATTTCTTTTTCCTGCCGTTGCTGATGATGGGTTTCATCCTCTCAGCCCAGACTGACCAGGGAAAGATCATCTATGAGTACAGTATGGATCTGCACCGTAGCATCCCCCCGGAAAGGGAAGAAATAAAGGCGATGATCCCGCAGTTCAACGAGCAGACATACCAGTTGGTTTTCAACGGGGCTGAGAGCTTGTACAAGGAGGTGGAAGAATCTGTACCGTCCCGCGGCCGGGGCGGGATGGGCTTTGCCATGCGAATGCCGGAAACACAGACCTATGTGAACAGGGATAACAAAGAGGTGGTTGTCCGGCTTGAGTTTCTGGGCAGGGCATATCTTGTTACAGAACCCCTTGAGCTGGGTTCCTGGCGCATGGGAGATGAAATGATGGAGATCGAAGGCTATATGTGCATGATGGCATGGTATCATGATACCATTCAAGACCAGGAGGTGACAGCGTGGTTTACCCCTGATATCAGGCCGTTTACGGGCCCTGACCGGTATGTCAGTTTGCCGGGGACAGTCCTGGCGCTCGACATCAATAACGGGGAGCGCGTATGGGTTGCCCGCCATATTGAGCTTGGGGAAGTGGAAGATCAGCCCATTGTACCCCCTGCCAGGGGCGAAAGACTCAGCCGTGAAGAATACCTGGAAATGATGCAGGATGCCAGGGAGCGTATGGGGGGCAGGGGATTTGGATTTTAATATAACATTTTACCATGAAAAAATTGATTATTTCTTTAGTGCTGTGTTTTGTGATGACGCAGCTTTTCGCCGGAGATTTCTCCATCAGCGGAAGATTGGTGAATGCGGAAGGTGAAGGTCTTCCCAATACAACGGTGCTGTTGCTGGATGCCGCAGATTCCACCATGGTCAGTTACGCCATGAGTGACCGGGAGGGGTATTTCTCAATCCATCAAATCAAACAGAACAATTACCTGCTGCGAATCACCTTTGTGGGGTTTGCAACACGGATTCTTCCCGTTGATCCTCCCGGGGAAAAGGTTTTGGACATGGGAGAGATCCTGCTGGAGGAGGCTCAAACCGTTTTGGGGGAGGTCACCGTGGAAGGCCAGCGGGTTGCCATGGCCATCCGGGGAGACACCATTGAATATGATGCCCTGGCCTTCGGGGCCCGCCCCAGCGAAGTGGTGGAGGATATGCTGAAGCGGATGCCCGGTATTGAAGTGGATCCTGACGGGACCATCCGTGCCCAGGGGGAGCAGGTCAGAAGGGTGTTGGTGGATGGCCGGGAATTCTTCGGGCGGGATCCGCAAATGGCCACCCAGAATCTTCCGGCGGATGCGGTCTCGCGTATTCATGTATTCGACGAACGTTCGGAGCAATCTCAATTCACCGGCATTGATGATGGAGAGAGGGAGCGCACCATGAACCTGGAACTGAAGGAGGACAGGCAACAGGGAATGTTTGGGAATACTTCCCTGGGGTATGGTCCGGATGATCGTTACCAGGGAAGTACCAATATCAATCGCTTCAATGAAAACGGACAGGTTTCCATCCTGGGTATGGGAAACAACCTGAACCAACAGGGGTTTTCCATTGCTGACTATATGAACTTCAGCGGGGGAATACAAGGTATGATGGGGGGTGGCATGCGAATGGGCGGAGCCGGGGGTGCCGGGATACCGCTTAACACAACCGGCAGACCGGGGAGCAACGGGATCATGACATCCCGGGCCGGCGGGGTCAACGCCAATCGTACCTTCAGGGACGATACGGAAATCACTGCGAGTTATTTTTATAACCAGTTAGATCATGATGTAAACCAGGATCTTGAAAGGGAAAACTTTATGCCTGATGGCAGTTATGATTTCATGCAGCAAAGTTCCCAGGAAAATGAAAACCGGAACCACAGGGCGAACCTGCGGCTGGACCATTCTTTCAGCGATGACAGCAGCGTCCTGCTTACTTTCAGCGGCAGAATGAATGACAGCCAGAGTAACCGGTACAATGACAGCAAAACCTACCGGGTAAATGGCATGTTGCAAAACACCAGCGAACAGCTGAACATAGCCGACGGGCAAAGCCTGGATATTCAATCCGGGTTGTTATGGCGTCAGCGTTTGTCCAAACCCGGGCGAACCCTGACAGCGCGCCTTGATCTGTCCGCGAACGATGGTGATCAGCACATAAGCATGGAGGGGGTCAACCGTTTTTACCAGGAGGCCGTTACGGAGGTATTGATCCTGCAGGACAATATTCAGGAAAACAGCCAACGTACTGCTTCTGCAAATTTCACCTATACGGAGCCATTGCGAAACCGCAGGTTCCTGGAGTTCAACTACCGGTTGACCAATACCCGCAACGAGGTAGATCAGCGGGTGTTTGACATCACCGACGGTGACCGGGTGCTGAATGAGATGCTGACCAATATTTACAACAACACCCATGTGTCTCACCGGGGAGGGATTAACCTGATGGTCAATGCAGACAGTTACAATTTGACAGTGGGAGGCTACGCGCAGGCAACATCCCTGGAGGGTGAGCAGATACTGCACGATGAGCCGTTGCGTGAGGGATTTTTTCATCTTCTTCCACTTGCCCGGTTCAATTATGAGTTCACTTCTTTCCGTCGGCTTTCGGTGGATTTTCAGGGCAGTGTGCAGGAGCCGCGTATGCAGCAGCTTCAGCCCATCGTGGATAACAGGGATCCCCTCAATATCTATGAAGGGAATCCCGACCTGGAGCCCTCTTACCGCAACAGGTTAAACGTAAGGTTCAACTCATTCAACCCCCTTACCTCCTTTGGCTTTTTTGCCTTTGCCTCTGCGGACTATGTCAGGGATGCCATTACCAATGCAGTTCAGATGGATGATGCCGGTGTGCGGACTGTAATGCCGGTAAATACCGCCAGCAATTTGAACCTTACAGCGAACACCAACGTGAATTTCCAGCTGAGTCGCTTAAACAGCCGGGTGATGCTGGGAAGTACACTTACCCGCATGGAAAGTACAAACATTCTGAATGCACTGGAGCAGCGGATCACCAATCAAATGATCAATGGGAGCCTGCGCTATAGTTTTCGTCCTGCCGACAGTTTCGAGACCAATTTGTCTGCTTCGCTGAACCGGCAGCTTACGGAATATGAGTTCAGTACCCTGGAGCAGGCCTATTTGAATCAGACATACGGGGCAGATCTCAGCTGGCGCTTTCTGGAACATTATCGCCTGGAGGGAGAATTGCGTTATCAGATTTATGAAGGACGTACCAGCGAATTCGACCAGAAGATACCCATGCTTGAATTTGGCTTTTCCCGGCGTTTTCTCAGAAACAACAGCGGAGAACTGAAGCTGTCGGGATATAACCTCCTGGATAAGGATCTCGGGGTTTCGCAGCGGGTGGATGCCAACTTTCTGGAGCAACAGGTAACCAATTCACTGGGCCGGTATTTTCTGCTGAGCTTTACCTACTCACTGAACAGCAGCCTGAATGTATTCGATGGGGCAGGACGGGGAGGCATGATCAGGATGCACCGTTAAGGATCAGATTGGGATTTCTCAGGACAAATCGTTATATTGCATAATCAAGTCAATGTAACTGCCTTTAAAAACCATCCCAATGAAGAAAAGACGGACAAACATCTTTCTCCTCTTATTGATTGCTTTGTTGATTCTCCCTGCCTGCGCCACCAACCCGGTGACCGGCAAGCGACAATTGATGCTTGTTTCTGAGCGGCGGGAAATTCAGATGGGGGCGGAATATGACCCCCAGATTATTAGTGTATTCGGGGAATATGAGAATGAACCCCTGCTGGCATTCATCGAAGAAAAAGGCACTGAAATGGGCAAGATCTCGCACCGGCCAGATCTTGAGTACCATTTCCGTATCCTGGACACCCATGTGGTAAATGCCTTTGCTGTGCCGGGGGGGTATTTATATCTTACCAGGGGGATACTGGCGCATTTTAACAATGAAGCCGAACTGATCGGTGTACTCGGCCACGAAATGGGTCATGTTACAGCCAGGCATTCCGTGAGCAGGCAATCAAAGCAGCAGCTTGCCCAGGTATTGATGGTCGGCGGAATGATTGCTTTTGAGGAATTCCGTGAGTATGGGGCCTATGCCATGGCGGGAATGCAACTCTTGTTCCTGAAATACAGCCGCGATGATGAGCGCGAATCCGATGCCCTCGGGGTTGAATATGCCTCAAAAATTGGCTTTGACAGTGAAAAATTTGCGGAATTTTTTACCCTGCTGGAAAGCATGGAAATGGCCAGTGAACAGGCCGGGGTCCCCACCCTGCTCTCCACCCACCCCGATCCCGGCGACCGGCACAACACGGTGACCCGTATGGCCAGGGAGTGGAAAGACAGCCTTGATCGTCCGGACTGGAAAGTAAACAAGAATAGTTATCTTGAGATGATCGACGGCATGATTTACGGGGAAGATCCCCGCCAGGGCTATGTGGAAGGGACTACATTCTATCATCCTGAACTGGAATTTTTCTTTTCTTTTCCGGCAAACTGGAAGCTGGAAAACTCCCCACTGCAGGTCACCATCTCCCCGGAGGACGGAGAGGCCCTGATGATATTCACTTTTGCGGAAGGCTCCTCGCTGGAAGAGGCGGCCGGGAATACCCTTCAGCGCCTTGACCTTAACGTGGAGGAAAGTTCGGAAAGAACCATAAACGGTCTGCCGGTTTTTCTTGCACGCTCCACCCAGGTTTCTCAGAATCAGCAAACCGGAGAAGAACAAACCATTTCGGTTTTGTCTTATTTCTATGATGATGATGGGACTTATTATGCCTTCCACGGATTGTCGCTTCGGGAACATTTTGACACCTACCGCCGACGCTTTGAAGAGAGCATGAATGGGTTTTCCAAACTAACCGATCGTGATAAAATTGAAGTTTCTCCCAGGAGGATCAGGATCAGGGAGGTTGCACAGGCCGGAACCCTGGCAGATGCCCTTCGCCACTTTGGTGTCAGGGAGGCAGAACTGCAGGAGTACGCTTTTTTGAATAACAAGAGTCTGAATGACACGGTAGAAGCCGGTGATTTGATCAAAACTGTAGCTGGTGACGCCCGTTAAGGCTGTTTTATCCAAAAAAAAGCACTGAAGAAGTACATAATTGATTATCATTGTGGAGTGAAAGTCGATTTTCTCGCTGCGATTAATAATTTTTTTATGGCCCGGAGACGTATCAATCAACCGCTCAGGATCACCATTATTTATCTGGTTATTGGCTGGGTTTGGATTGTTTTTTCCGACCACTTACTTCTGTCACAGATCGATGACGTTGAGATCATGCGATTGGCCCAGACTTATAAGGGGGTTTTTTATGTGCTGGCAACGGCAGGTCTTTTGTTTTACCTGGTACGTAACTCCCTGGAAAAAGAGAGGGTCGTCAGGGAAAAACATCTCAGGTCGCTTGAAAAAGCCCTGGAGCAGGTTGAAGAAAGCAATCGGCTGAAAACCAATTTTCTCAACAATCTGAGTCATGAGATCCGTACCCCGATGAACAGTATTGTCGGATTTTCTGACCTGCTCGACAATCCATCGATCGCTGAGAACGACAGGAGGAAATTCATAGGCCAGATACACACCAGCACCCGTCATCTCCTGAATAACATAACCGATATTTTGCATATTGCAAGAATTGAATCCGGCCAGGAAACTCTGGCCAGTGACAAAGTAGACATACGCAGTTTGCTGGCGGAAAAAAAACGGGAGTTTTCTGATGATGTGGATGCGGGTAAGGTGTCCTTCGCCTGTAAGTGTGATCTTCCGCAAGAAGCATCCCGTGTTTTTGCTGACCGGGAAAAATTGGCCTTCGTGTTATCTCACCTGATCCGGAATGCCATCCGATTTACTGAAAACGGCAGCATAGACTGCTTATGCCAGGCTGAGGGAGACAGGCTGGTTTTCCGGGTTTCTGACACAGGTCCGGGCATTGATCCGGCCCATCACGAATTGATCTTTAAACGTTTCTGGCAGGATGAGGTTGGAAAAGAAAGGGTGCTGAAAGGCCTTGGTCTCGGGCTGGCCATCGCCAGAAAATTTGTGGAGTTCATGGGGGGTGATATTCATGTGGTTTCTGAACCCGGCAACGGGTCTGTTTTTATCTTTACAATTCCTTATCAGCCTGTAAAATGATTCAAAAACCTGCTGTTTCTGAAAACTGACATATATATATGGGGCGTCCGGAAAAAATTATTGTATTGATTGCAGAAGATGAATACAGCAACTTTTTGCTGATGAAAACCATTCTAAACTTGCATAACTACGAGGTTATCCACGCCA
>PWHO01000053.1 GCA_003555385.1 Bacteroidales bacterium | reverse complement strand
TAAAATGAACTATAATCATAAAAAAGACATATGTGATTTAGTTGAAAACAGTCCTGATATCAGAGATCTTCCTGTTGAAGTTGCACATTACTTCGAAAGATTATGCGACAAATATGGCCTGCACGAAGATTTCATGAGAGATGCATGTGAACCATTAATTGACTCCGATATGCCTTACTCTGAAATAATACCCAAAGCTTATGAGTATTCCACAGGGGAGGAATATGATGAGGAGGATTGTTCTATTTCAACTGATGAATTTATAAGCTATATTTCTTCAGAAGATAACAACATGGATGAACAAGAAATAAAAGAATTCGTCTATAGGTTACTTCACTGTATTAAAGACAGGTTGACCAGGCCTGGTTTTCCTATTGGTGAAGTGCCTGAAAACTCTTGTGAAATTCCTGATAACATAGATGATGACTTTGAAAATATAATTACAGAAAAGATGATAAATGTTGTCGAGTTAATAAAAGAATACGGTGAAGAACTTTTGCTTGATAAATATGGCTTAGACCAGTAGAGCATAAACTCCCACGCCGCATTTTAGAAGTGTGGCGTGGGAATAACACCTTTTAAATACTATACTCAAACTGTTCCACTATCTCACCCTTGTTATTTAACAATTGAAATTTGTACCAAATTTTAAAATCAAGTTCTCCTAAGTCGCTTTCATCAACAAGCAATGAGCCATTTGGTATTAGCTTTCCAAACTCTTTGTTAATAGTTTCGGTGGGCACCAGTTTTTCATCAAAAAAAGTGTAAGCCTGAAACTTTGGAGAGCTGCAGAGGTTGTCAGCGTTTTTTTTATGGCTTTTCGGCTACTGCTCTATGTATTGTGTTTAGTTATTTTCTCTTTTACCTCTTTAACCCAATCATTCAATACACCATCTTCTATTTTTTTAAAACTTATCTTGAAAACCTCAAACTTATCATTTATTTCTTGATTAATCTTATCCGTTATTTTAACAATACTAAGATTTGCAACAGAAGGAAATTCATATTCGGGTTTTGTCCTAGTTAATTTGTATTTACTTAGTGATTTAAACTCTTTCATTTTTTTAAAAAGTCTGTTTTTTTCTTTTTGGATTTGGGTTTTTCTTTCTTCAGAATGATTCGAAATTTTTCCAAAACAAAATTTCATCCATATCTTATCCTGTTCACAAAATATCTCCAAAGCAAAAATCGAATTGGTATCATTCCAAGAATTTGAACTTATTGCAAAATAGCTTAATACTGATTTTGGTAATATTCTGATAATACTTTTGTCTTTAGGTGTTAAGTTTTCATATACCGAATGTTCAATAAAATATTGATTAACCTTATCAAATAGTTCTTTGCTGTAGAGACTTGGTTTATTATTAACTATAAAATCAATAGCCTTTTTATGCTTTCTATATATTTCCTGAGCTAATAATATTTCATTACTATCTGCCATAATGTTTTTTCTTATGTTTTTAATATAGTTTTCGACTAAGGGGATTGAATATTCTGCCAAGTCAATACTTGTCCTTGTTTCTTCCAAAATTTCTAAAACTTCCCTATACGTAATATTTACATAATTAATATCGCTTTCTTCTTTACTAAAAGACCTTGGTGTAGGAGTCAGATAAACATAAATATTTTTATGAGATAATGCAGTCCAAGTATTTTCAACTATTTCATAATTCTTTATTAGCTGATTTTCACCTGATTTGCCAGCTTTAATCTTATTCTCAATACAGATAGTAAATCCAACATTTTCATTTACTATAAGTAAATCTATTTCTTTATACTCTCGTAAAACCTTTGTTCCATCTAAGTTTGACAAATTGAATTTAATTTTTTCTTCAGAATCTATTGGAAGTCTGTTTATGAAACTTTTTAAAAAGAAACTACCTCCATTATGAGAAGCCTTTGAATCAAAAATCCATGCTAAAAAATTTGAATGTTGAAGCTCTCTATGACTAATACCTAATATTTCAAGATAATTAGGTTGGTCAATATAAGCTTTAATTTTCTCCAGCTGTAAACTATCCTCAACTATTAACTTTTCTAAATTCTCAATCATATTGTAGGACTCTCACTCTATAATTAAACACAATGGTTAGATGAATAAAATGCAGTTAGTTTGCTAATATAGTAATATAGTAATTATTTAATTCGAATTGCATTTTCCTGAATTTTTTTAAAGAATTAGGACTTTAAAATACGCCTCCGACCTACTAAAAAAGGATGAGGACATGCTTGCTGCAGCAAATAGATAATTTTTAACAACAATTCCACGCCGCATTTTAAAGTGTGGCGTGGGAATAACAACTTTTAAATACTATAATCAACCTGTTCCACGATCTCACCCTCGTTATTTAACAATTGAAATTTGTACCAAATTTTATAATCAAGTTCTCCTAAGTCGCTTTCATCAACAAGCAATGAGCCATTTGGTATTAGCTCTCCAAACTCTTTGTTAATAGTTTCGGTGGTTACCAGTTTTTCATCAAAAAAAGTGTAAGCCCCGGACTCCATTAAAACCTTTGCATAAATATTTTCAGTTGGATTAAAAAGATGAACCTGGAATTTATATTCCTTCTCAATTTTTGTTAACTTGGCGTAAGGTTTTGTTTTCATAATATAAATAAAGGTTTTTGATATATATACTTGAAAATCGGCAAATCATAGTATAGCTACAGCAAATAGATAATTTTAAACAACTATGCATACAAGAAAAGAAATTCATGCAAAGAATAATAATCATCTTGCAATTAGCAGGGCATATTAATCAAAATAATCCTCATGATTAAAATGTACGAAACCTGTTTCTTTCATAAATTTTTTCATCTTTTCAGGAATGTCTTCAATACACCCTTCAAATTTATAATCTTCACCCTCAATGCCTGATTCTGCCCATTTAATAAAGTCTTCTGTGTCTGCAAGTATAGGAATTGTAATACATTTACAACCAGGATGCCAAATCGTCCATTCATAATCTTTTGGATATTTGCCAGCCCCGGCTTTGCATATTTTGCAATCAACATTACAGTTCAACGAACGTATCACTTCAACACCTATAGCAGCATCACTTTCTTTCCATCTTTGGGCTTCGGCTTTTTGATATTCAATATTAATTTCATCTTCTTCAGAAAAATCTTCTTTAGTAAATCTTGTATTTTTTTTCATAATACAAAGTTTTTATAATTAGACATGTCAATTTACAGCCTTAAAAACCGGCAAACCATATTATAGTGCCACTAAAAAAAAAGACCTTCGCGGTATTTATTAAATTGTTAAATAGCCCGAACCGCACGCACATAGTATGCATTGTTCTTATTGCCGTAACTGTAGTCAAACCCACTGTGGAAGTCAAAGGACCACGCGTAGCTGCGGTCGGTCTCCGTACCACTCCAATAGGAGGCGCTTTTGAAATTTCCCTTCCCTTTTTTATGCAACTCAGTGCGCATAAGTTCCAGTTCAGATTTGGTTGGTAACCTCCAGCCGTTACCTAGTTCGTTACAGGAACTTTTTGCATCATTCCATTCCATTCTATTTTCAAAGTCATTATCAGCTACTTGAAGTCGCTCACCCTTGTTTGGATCTTTAATTTCTAACATTTAATTCGTTTTATAATTTGTTCCTACTCTGTTTAAAAGGCTTTTTGGATTACGCCTGAAAAATGTATTGTTTTTTTGTTTATGTCGTATTTTTTACCAATGAATGCTAACTCCTTTATAAATTATTAAAAAATACATACTAATAATGCTGCAAAACCGGATGTTAAAGTATGTATTTTGTGTGTTTAGCCCTAAATTGCAATTGGCGTTTTCTCACACTAATTACAATTCACCTGATACATTTAAGTTCCAGGTTTGAAAGGTGCAGAAGCAGTATGTAGCTTTTGCCTTTTATTCTTCCTTCAAGAAATGCTCTATATGTTTTTCCTCCATCCTGAAAAATCAGGGGTTCGTTTCCTTTAGGACCGGCACCAAGCATAGCCAGTGATTCTGAC
Source organism: Bacteroidales bacterium (assembly GCA_003555385.1). Classification (GTDB taxonomy): domain Bacteria; phylum Bacteroidota; class Bacteroidia; order Bacteroidales; family UBA7960; genus PUPG01. Next base: position 5,695 of record PWHO01000053.1, on the reverse strand, counting down.
TCATGCAGTTCGCGGGCTGTTTCATACAAAAAGTCGAAGGTAAGCCCGTTTATATGTCTTACCTGGTACTTTTTTGCAAAGACCAACTTGTTATATATTGCCTTTTTTGGAAATTTTTTACCTGTGGGTTTTACGGGAAATTCAGCCACAATATTTGCTATAGTATCTTTTGGTATTCTTTCTTCTTTAAGATTTCCATCAGGATCATACACTTTTTCTACTTTATGTATTCTTGCAACAGGCTTAAGGTTTTGATCAATATAAATCCTGCTGCTGCCACTTATATATCTCCCTGTTATAAACAAATCCACTTCCGGGTCAGACTTCAGGAGTTGCTCAGTAACTTCTTCAGGTGTTTTATGCTTTAGCAACATCCCTTCATAACTGTTTGCTGATGCCCCTTTTAATACTCTTAAAGTTTTGGTGTCCTGCCCTTCGGGTGTTACCCTCTTCACATAAGGCTTTTTTGTTATACCACTGAAAAGTACCTCAGCGTTTCTGCCTTTATGGTCTGCTATATTTATATATTTTGCCATTATCTGTGTCTTTAATTGTTATTACTTTGTTATACTTTTTGATTTTTAACTTTTAACTAAACTAAAGCATACTGAAGTCCATTTCATCATCATCTTCATCGTCATCATCGTCTATAATTATATCAGCAGCTTTGTTTTCAAGATATGCAAATTCGAGCATACGTCCGGTTAAAGCAAATATCCCTTCATTATTTGCAAGAAGTATAGCATCTGCGCCTTCATAGCCTGCTCTGAAGTTGAATATAAATCTATATAGTTTGCCTTTTTTCAGCTCTTCTTTCAGTGATTCTTCCTGCTCACTGTCTTCAAACCCAAGTTGATAAATAGAGGAAACCTCGAGGTCAAAAAGATCGTCTATTGTAGCTTCACTTAGTTTTACATCTTCTTGAAAAGAAGAAGGGACAATATCGGCATCCGTACCGTCCATATAAACAGCTTTAAGTGATTTTTTATCAACCTCCTTATTGTCAGGGTCAACGGTTTTCATTGCAGTAAGCCCTTGCAAAACAATAGTGTTGCCATCATCCAACATATTTGCTATTGAGCAAGGGTCCCCGTTTATGTCGGTTACTTCTTCATCTATATAGCCATAAACCTTATTGCGATCTACTTTTGTAATACCGGCTTGCCAGCTTTGTTTGCCTGTTGTGAAGTTTATCTTTCTTGACATTGTTATAAGTTTTAATTTTACAAATCCTTTAATAGTTTAAGCTGCATACTCTTTCCATCCTTTTTTTACGTTTTCTTCAATGCATTCCTCCATCTTTATCATAGCTTCTTTTTCATCATCACACAGATACAAATCCTGTGAAACCGGTGTTTTCCTTCCTGCGCTAAAGTCAGTGTACATTACAACGAATGGGGGATAGATACCGGTTTTTTCTTTATTAGTTTTCAGGATAGAAAATTTTCTTATTGCAGTCCCACTTTTTCCCGATTTAGTAAATATTCGTTTTTTAGTTATTTCGGATGGCTTAAGCTCCTCGTCGGTTTGTGTTGCCCTTACCTTTGGCAGCAAGGCTAAAGCCTGCTGCTCTCCTGTATCTTTGGCATTTGCACTTTTATCACTTCTGAAGCGTTTGAAAACAGGCGATATACAACTGAAAGTTGATCTTTGCCCTTTGCATTGATATCCATTCTTTTCATCATAGCTCAAATGCATTTTGCGTATAGCACCCTTTGTTGTTTCATTGATCAAGTCCAGGCAGGATATTTCGGCAACCAGTGTTGGCTTAATCATTACAAAAGCAGTCTTAGCACCTGATACTTCAGTGTACTCGCTTTGTACCTCCATAGGTTCAAGTTTCTTAATAAAATCCTCCCTGTCTTTTTGAGAAAATCCGTTTCCGCATTTTGTTACTATCTGCAGAGCACCCTCATCTGTTGTCACTCCCAGTAGCAATTCACGCAACTTACCTTCATTTTCACCGGTAGATTCAGCATAACCAAGAACTACCAAGTCAAGGTTTATCACAGGCTTTATTTTATAGATCACACCAGAAGATGATTTAACCACAACACCTTCTTCATTGTTTTCTATTGCTTCCTTGTAAAAGTTTATAATATCTTTACGGCTTTCAAAGATATGTTGCTCAATAGTAAATACTTTTTCATTTGCCGCAAATGTTTTAATAAGTTCATAATTTTCTTTTAAACATTCCGGAATTTCTTTCCCATCAAGCTCAACCAGGTCAAAAGCACCAAAGCGAAGGTCATGTTTTTCGGGCTTGGCAATAGCAGATGAAACGTCTCTGTGTGAAGTAGATTTACCATCTTTAAAGCAGCAAATTTCACCAGCCAAAAGAACATCTTTTTTTATTGCTGATGCAGCATTTGTAATAGCCGGTATCGAAATTTCCTTTCCATCGCGCCCATATAAAACTGCTTTGCCTTTCTCCACCTGCAGCATTCCAAAAAATCCGTCATACTTTACAGATGCCATATAAAATTCAGACTCGGCAACCTTCATCCCGATTTGTTCTGCATCTACCGGTATATACCTGGATGCAACTTTGTTTTTGTAAGTAAGTATTGGGTTCATTTTTTATCGTTTTTATATCTCAATAATTTTGTGTATGTATTTAGTCTCTTTAGTTTCTAAGGTTAAAATTACTTTGTTGCTTGCTCCCATTGAAGTGAGCTTTACAATGTTTTCATTAAAACCGGTAGTGTTGTCAGCGTCGGGTTTAAAGTAGTTGTAATTAACTATTGATCTTTTGGGTTTTATGCTTTCAAAATTCTTCTTATAAATCCGCATGGTGCATAAATTATTTTTATTAAATACAAATATTAATTTATTTTTATGTAATAAAAAGTCGTTTAACTCAATATTGCAACCACTTCGTAAAAAAGCATTATTGTCGTCATTCTCTAAAGTTAGTGTTATTCCGCAAAAACTGTTTTTATTATTTCTTTCATAAAGTGTAATATGGTTGTATGCCCCACTTCTACCTACTGTTGTTGAAAACAATCCTATGTAATTTTCTGATATTTGTGCTTTGCGAATATGCTCATAACTACCGTTTGCAACTAATTTTAAATGTTCAATATATTTTGAACCTGAATCATCAATATTATAAAACAAGATATATTTAGGCAAAACGATATCATCAACCGCTATCAGTTGCTGCTCATCTACCAGAATATCATCAATTGATTTTCCATATTTCATTAGTTCTTTGGGGATGCTCAGCTTAAACCATTCCTTTTTAAGCATATTATATTGCAACAACAATTCCGTAGTATTATCACCTCCAATAAAAACATTGTTTTTATGCACTAACAGTGACAATGCTTTTATTTCAAAAGGAATGCTTATGCTTTCAGATGTTTTATCTGTAAGGCTTTCTATGTATAAAGTTTTTTTCTTATTGTCAACTATTGCAGTTGTATTGAGGTTGTCAGAAGAATAAACTGAGTTTTTACTTACCTGGTAATCCTTATGCATTATAAAAGAATTTCCTTCATGGTAAAATATGCCAAACTTACCTTTCTCTGAAGGAAGTGCATAGAAGTTGGGTTTTATGTTAGGGTAAACTTTCATTTATGTAATATGTTTTTTAAATTTATCATTAAAAATCCACATCATATAACAGCCCGGTTTCAAGATTATGTTTAATGTCAGAAATATATTCCTCTTTGCTTGAATAAAAATCCGGCCAAAAATTGTTGAAATAATGCCACATAAGATCAGCAACATCATCATGTATTATTAAAAGATTATCCAGGTATAATCGGTATCTGTCATGACAAAAATATTCATCGTCATAATCATCGTTTCCACTGTTCTTTTTTTCATGAGGAAAGCCTTGCACCTGGTAGCCTTTCTCCACACAGTAGTCAATAATTAATTTTTCAGCTTGCTCTTCAAAGGATTCAGAAAAGCTATGGTCTTCTAGTTCGTCACCTGTTTCTTTATGAGCACGGGCAAGCTCTGAAATTTTGGTTTTAATCGCTGCAGGGTTCATAAAGTGTATTGATTAATTATTGCTAATATAGGTAATTTTTAAGTATTTCGATTTACATGAATTAATTTCTGAGCAAATACTTCTTCACAGCATCCCAGTCAGGATAATTCTCTGTACCAAAATGAATCCATTCGCCCTCAAAATGTTCTGCTCCGTTTTTATGCCTGTCATCTATTAGAAAATCCCCTTTGTTGAGATTTTTATGATGGGTAAGTATCAGCCTTTTGCATGCTTTATCTCCAAGATACTTTTTCACCCACAAAAGTTTGTCAGTCCATGCACTTGGATTATCCCAGGGTGCGGTTGACAATATGTAAGTGTCAAACTTCTCTGAAAGTTCATTGAAAGCATCAACAGCTCTCGGCATAGGTTTCATCCGGCTAAATATTCCAGGTACATCATCAAGGCCATCCTCCTTATATTTATTTTTAACTTTTTCATCAAGCTGATCTATCCCACTTTGGAAATCAACCAGCACATTATCCATGTCTATATATAATATTTTCTTCATAAGTATGATAAAATTTTAAGTGATTTAAACGTTTTTCACAAATATAAATATTTATAACGCCAGAACATGTCACTTGCCTGCAAGTCTTCTTTGACACCAAATAATCTAATAAAGCTGGATTCTCTTACAAGCTTTCAACCCCGAACAAATGTTAAAAACTTTTCAAGCCACATAAATGATGCTTTTAGGGGTGTTATACTGCTCTTCATGTCAAAAACCAGCAAACACATCCTCTGGAGTTAAAAAAAATAATATATTGCACTAAAATAAAAAAATTTATGCCGACAAAGTAGTGCATCGCAAACGTAATAAGTACCTTATAAATGTTGATTCGATAGTTATTTCAATAAAAAAGATTGCCTCCGTGAGTGTTGATGCAAAAATATGGGATGCCGATATATATATAAATAGCTATGGTGCCGGATTAATTGAAGGCAAAAATTTCACCATCAAAGATGCCAGAAAAATTCAAAACCTGATATAAGAAAGACAATAATCAATATGCCACCTTTTGGCGCATCGTTTTAATATATTTGCATATAGTTATGCGCCCTTAAATATGATTGATTTTTATTTTAAAGAAAACATGAGCATAACAATCAATTAGTATTAGAATAAAATAAGCAAACTAAATATTTCAAACACAAAAACAAGACTCAATTATTTAACTTAAATCTTTTAAAATATGCACACAAGAAAAGAGATTCATGCGAAAGTTAACAGCCACCTTGCAAACTTTTTACCTAATGAGCTAAAAAAGCCATTAATAAACGTAGTAAAAATCTATTCAAAAAACGACTTTGAGCAACGCCTCAACATCCGAACCGGCGTTGAGGAGAAGCACATAGGCAACTGGTGGCGGCAGCCAATATTTTTGCTTGCTACGCCAAAAGACGAACAGGTTCTTATACAATTTGAGCTTGCACCCCAGCGCTGGCCAAAAGATGTAAATGCCTATGCCAAAGAAAACCAGGCTACGCTTGAGGAGTATGCCGATAAGGTTAAGGAACTTACCAAAGAATACTTTGAGGTTGATAAAGAAGCACAAGCCTCCACCAAGCTAAAAGACAAGTACATGGCATCAATAAAAACCACTGTAAAGTTTGCAGATGATGTGCTTGATCAGGATAACCTAAAAAAGATTACCGAATATCTTGCCCGGCTTGCCGCCATAAATCTCG
>PWHO01000130.1 GCA_003555385.1 Bacteroidales bacterium | reverse complement strand
GTGCCGGCGAGTAAACCGCACCTCCCGCACACGGACCAAGGATGGCCTATATCTGTGGCACCACACCACTTGCCCTTACATTGCGCTTAAATATGTCGGCGTATCCTGCAAGGCTTTCCACTCCCTCCTGGATGCGTGCACCCCCGCTGTCGTTGAGGCCAATGAGTGGCACCCCCATCTTCATGGAAAGCTCCTGTACCTTAACGATCTTGTCGGCGTTGGCCCGGCTCAGTGAGCCGCCAAACACAGAAAAATCCTGGGCATACACATAGACGAGCCTGCCGTCTATCTTGCCGTATCCTGTCACCATCCCGTCACCTCTTATCTTTTGCTTCTCCATCCCGAAATCGTGACAACGGTGGATTACCAGCTTGTCAATCTCCACAAAGGTTTCCGGATCAAGCAGATCTCCGATACGTTCCCTGGCGGTTTTTCTCCCTGACTGGTGAATCTTTTCTATTCTCTCCGGTCCGCCTCCGCCTTCCGCTTCCTTATTGAGTCTTTCAAGCTCCTTATATTTTTCTTTCTTACTATTGTCCATAATGCAGCTGTGTCATTTTTTACCCTTTACTGTTTTCTGTTGCTTCAGAATATTCAAGCAGCACCAGTTCCTGTCTGGCTTCAACGCTCTGACCTTCATTGATTTTAACTGAAATTACCTTGCCTGCCCTGGGTGCCTTGAATTCACTTTCCATCTTCATGGCCGAGATGATCACCAGGCCCTGCCCCGCCGCTACCTTATCTCCTTCCCTGACCAGTAAACTGACCACCTTGCCGGGGATGGGGGAGCTGATCACGGCCTCATCCTCAGCGTCCTGTTCCTTTCTGCGGCTCGCAAGGTACTTGGCTTCAGCATCTATAATCTCCACCTCAAAGCTGTGCTTGAGGGTGTGCACCTGGTATTTCTTGATGCCGTTAATGGGGATCAGTTCCACATTGTATGAATTGTTCCGGTGCAGGACTGAATAGCTTCCCTTACCGATCTTGACAAAATCAAGTGCATACTCCTTGCCGTCCACCGTTACAAGCAGATTGTCACCGTCATGACTCAGAACCTCCACATGCGCCAGGCGGTCTTTTAGCTTTACTTCGTATGACATTTGTTTTTCGTTTACAGTTTCAACACACTCCTTATCCTGCTGTAATCTTTCCAGTTGTTCTTGATGGCAGTCATCTCCCGTGGGCTCGCCTTTTTGATCTTGTGCAGGTACTCCATAAAGGCCGTGATGATCACAATATCCTCGCAGTGATCTGCACAGTTGTCTTCCTGCATCAGAAAATCCCAGTTCTCTTCAATCAGGTGGGTTGTATAATTGCCTGATAAAAAATCATCTAACTGAAGTATCCGTTCCAAAAAGGAAAGGTTGTTCTTTACCCCTGCGATCTTGAATTCCTTTAAGGCCCTTTTGCTTCTTTCAATGGCATCCTGCCTGTCCTTCCCCCAGACAATAAGCTTGGCAATCAGCGGGTCATAGTAAAGGGGGACTTCAAATCCCTCATAAATGGAGCCGTCTACCCTTACGCCTACCCCGTATGGGATATCTATGTGCTTTACCACTCCCGGCGCCGGCATGAAGTTATTTTCAGGATCTTCTGCATACACCCTGCACTCTATCGCATGTCCGTGCTGTTTCAGTTCTTCCTGTTTAAGCTGGAGCGGATGGCCGTTTGCGATATTGATCTGCTCCTTTACCAGGTCAACCCCAACAACCCGCTCTGTGATGGGATGTTCAACCTGAAGCCTGGTGTTCATTTCCAGGAAGTAATAGTTCAGATCCTTGTCAACGATGAATTCCACGGTTCCTGCGCCCTGGTAATTCACCGCCCTTGCAGCAGCAATAGCAGCATCCCCCATCTGTTGTCTCCGTTCCTGGCTGAGTATGGGAGAGGGGGTCTCCTCGATTATTTTCTGATGCCTTCTCTGCACAGAACACTCCCTTTCGAACAACTGCAAAACGTTGCCATGGCCGTCGGCGAGTATCTGGAACTCAATATGGCGGGGTGACGAAATATATTTTTCTATAAAAACCGCATCCTCACCAAAAGCAGAAAGTGCTTCAGAGCGTGCAGATCTTAAACCCGGTTTTATGTCCTTTTCATTGGTTACAAGGCGCATCCCCTTGCCACCGCCACCTGCCGAGGCTTTTATCATGACCGGCAGGCCTATTTCATGAATGGCTTTCAGTGCCTGCTCCTCTGAAGCTATTTTTCCTTCCGTTCCCGGAACCACTGGTACGCCTGCCTTTATCATCATCTGACGTGCGGTTATTTTGTCGCCCATCATGGATATGGCTTCTGGTGACGGACCGATGAAGATAATTCCCTCCTGCCGGCACCGGGCAGGGAATTCAGGGTTTTCCGAAAGAAAGCCATAGCCGGGATGAATCGCATCGGCACCGCTCAGGCGTGCCGCCCTGATGATATTTTCTATGTTCAGGTAAGATTCAACCGAAGGGGAAGGGCCGATGTGATAGGCCTCATCTGCATACAACACATGAAGGGCTTTTCGATCGGCATCAGAGTATACTGCAACTGTACGGATCTCCATTTCACGGCAGGACCGGATAATCCTCACCGCAATCTCGCCGCGGTTTGCCACCAATACCTTTTTTATCATAAGGAAAGAATTAAACGCTAATATAAAGTTAGGTAATTATTTCAGAAACAGATTAATCAATAATCTTAACTCAGGGGGTGGCCACCAGCGTTACCCCCGCGCCAGAGTGTTCCGTCACGCGAAGAATTTTTTTGTTGACGGGATATAGCCCTGCCCGGCGATCCAATCCAGGATCTGAGAGACGGCAAGGCAGTAAGTATTGGTAGTTTTATAGGTCTTCTGTTTCACAACAGTCCTATTGTACCAACTGGATTTTAATTGATACCGGTGCATTTTGCGTGGTCACTTGCAGCGAATAAATGCCACTTTGCAACCCTGAAAGATTCAGTTCATGGCTGAACCCATTTGCGGCTGCCGTCCTGACAACCTGGCCGAGCATGTCTGTCAGCTGAATGCTTTTTATGGGCTCGGACGAATCAATGGTCAAATTATGGCTGGCGGGGTTGGGGTAGGCCTTGACAATGGTGTTTTCACTGATTTCCGCAATGCCGGTGGGATCATCATGTGAGCCGAACCAGTCATGTATCTGCATTTCCCCTTCCACATGTATTTCTCTGCTAATCTCAGAATCAAATTCGGCACCATCCCATCCTGGGTTGAGGTAGTATTTGTATGTATATGTTCCTTCTTGAAGGAATAGGGTTTTGCTATAGATCATAGGATCTGCTTCGGTTGGCGACAAAGTCTGCATTTGTGGTCTTGCTCCGGGATCTGCCCACTCAAACATACTGCCGCTAATGTACACTACATCGTTTTGTGGATCAAAGTCAAATCCAGCATAATCTGTGGTCACATAACGCATGTCCACATTAAAAGTAACAGCAAACCCCATTGGCCCAAACTCCACATGTATCGTGTGGTCTTTGGTGACATTGACAAAAAGGTAAGAGTCGACTAAGCCAATGCTTTGTCCGTCGATGAGTACGTCCTGTATCATGTAGTCTGTATCCGGAGCAAAAACAAACTCCTGATTGCCACCATGAGGCACACTGATGCTTCCTTCTGGCTCAATGTTCCCACCCTCAGATGCAGATGCCGTTATGGTGTGCATTGAAAATTCCACATGAATGGCATGATCATCCGCGATATGATCAAAAGTATATGAAGTATCCGGATTTAGGTATTCACCGTCTACAACCAAGGCAGATACCACGTACCCTTGATCTGGTGTAATCACATAAGTTTGGCTACTGCCATATGGCAGGGTAGTTTCACCTGCTGGCTCGATTGTTCCGTGCTCTCCTGCTGTTGCAGTAATGGTAAAGTATAACACATCAAACTCAGCGTGGATGGTATGGTTTTTTGTTACATTGACAAAAGTGTAAGAATCTTTGGCTCCGATGCTGATATCGTCAACCTTCACATCCGCGATGTAGTGTCCATCATTGGGGATTACAGAAAAATGTTGGTTATGTGTGTAGAACACTTTCACATCACCCCCAGGTTCAAGAATTCCACCCTCTGAAGCAGTTGCCTGAATGATGTAAAAATCCAGCTGGAAATTACCTACGATGCTTATGTCTTTCTCTGCCTGGAACTCGTAAACCATTTCATCAGACAAGACCTGACCATTATCGGCCCAGTTAACAAAATGATGGTTTGCTTTGGGTGTGGCCACCAGTGTTACAGTTTGGCCATGTTCGAACTCACCGGCTCCGTCCACTGTGCCCATTTCGGGGTCACTGGCGGTGGCGTTGATGGTATATACATTGATCGCAAAGTGTGCAACCAGTTCCCTGTCTTTTTCTGCCGCAAATTGATACACTGGATCAGTGTTTATCTCTTGACCATCTTCTGTCCAGTTGACAAAATGATATCCGGTTTCCGGAATGGCTGTTAAAACTACTTCCTGGCCATACTCATAATCCCCGCTTCCCTCCACGGTGCCCATGTTTGAGTTTTCAGAGGTTCCATGTATGGTGTAGACATTAATGGCAAAGTTGGCCATCAGATCCCGATCCTCTTGTGCAATAAATACATATACTTCTTTGGCAGGCTCCTCACCATCCAAAACAACCTCTCCATCTTCAGTCCAATTAACAAAATGATAGCCTATTGAAGAGTTGGCTGTGAGTGTTACCTCTTCTCCTTTTAAATAATCTCCCCCGCCGGTAACTGAACCGCCATGGGCTAAATTAACGGAGGTTTCAACGAGAAAAACAGGAAGGAAAGTAGCTGTCAAAACAACCTCACTTTCTGGCATTGTAAATACCGTTGACATAGACTTGGGGTCTTCAATCAAGTTGTCTTGCCCATTTTGGGTTGACCAAGACTGAAATGCATAGCGTGGTATTTCAGCCACTGAGATTTCGACGGCTTCACCTGGTTTGTAAAAGCCAATTCCAGAGAATTCAGCAGAGATATCCTGTGGTTCTGCTTTCATTTCAAGCAGAGCCATTCCGTCTACCTGCCAGTTCAAAAACGGGTATCCATCGTTAAAGGAAAAGTGAATATTCCAAATGTCTTGGGTGCCGGTATCGTCATTGGGGTTTCCAACAAAATCCCAAGGCTCATCAAGCCCCTCAGAGGACAGCTCTGTAAAGGAGGCCACATCTTTCATTTCCATGGTGCTTAAGCCAGTGCCTCCAGAGCTATTTGTTTGCATAGAAACCTCAAGATCCCAGAAAGAGTTGGTCTCTTCAAAACCACCACTCCCTGCCAGTCCTCCGGCATTTGAATCTCCTTCAACAATTGTGGCAGAGTATGTATTGCTTAATGACGATCGCTGGCTGTTTCCAACCAATCCACCAACCCCACTAACACCGTGAACGCTTCCCCGGGCAAAACTGTTTTCCAGTTTCGCGCTGAATAACCAGCCGGTGATCCCTCCGACATTTGCTTGTCCCAGCACCCTTCCGTTAAAAAAGACTCCACTTACTGACCCAAAATGTTCATAACTGCCAATGATCCCCCCAACATTATTTTGTCCCCGCACAGTGCCATCTGCAAAACAACCCTTAAAATCTGTATCCATATATTGGCCTGCCACACTTCCAACATAATTCTGTCCGGTTATGTCAACATTTGAAAGTCCAATGTCTTTAATTTGGGCCTGATGGCTGCCAACATAACCAAACATGCCCTGATAGTTTTTCTCTGGTCGGTAGATATACAAACTGTCAATAACATGGCCTTGGCCGTTATAATTTCCGGCAAAGGGTTTATCCCAGCTGCCAATGGGCCTCCAGCCTTTGTCTTCATCCCAGTTTCTGACCTTTGATGCATTGATGTCGGCAGTTTGTACATATTGTTTGTCCCAGTAATTATCGTTAAGGGTTAACCACAATAGGTTATTCAAAGAGGCAATTTGAAAAGGGGCACCGGCTGTTCCTGACCCTTCCGGTTTAACCGGATCAATTGAAAATATGGAAAACTGAAGCTCTTCGCTGTACCATACTCCATTTTCTGTGACCACGTAAGCCCGGAGGTAGTAGGCTACATTTGGCTCCAGGTCACCAATCCCGGTCTTTATTGTGCCTGTTTCCGGAAACACTGTCTCTTCTGCCACAAAATCTTCTACTGTGGGATTGCCCGTTGTGTTCCAACACAGGCCATGCCCTTCCGGAATTTCATCGCCCCAGTAATGTATGTATCTGGTTATGGCCGCTGTGGATGTTGAGGTTTCGACAACCGGGTAAAATTTTATTGCAGGTTGAGTAATGTTATGCGAAAGATCCTGGTAAGTAAAAAAAGGATAGCCTTCGTTTTCTTTGCCTGATTCATCAATGCCCCAGATCTGATCCGCTCCGTTTTCAGTCTCATCGACAAAATCCCATCCCGCATTAAAATAGATATTTAAAGCCTTCATTTCATCAATTGATTTGCGGACACCTCCCTCACTTGACGACACACCAGCCATTTCATCACTCCAAAAAGATTGGTATACACCGTAAAAAGGCTTTCCCCGGGAATGAAGGCCAATAAGACCACCAATGTCTTTTGTTCCGTTGACCAGGGCAGCAGAATAAGTGTTTTTAATGGTTTCGTATCGCAGGCCCAACTGTCCGATTAGTCCTCCTACGTTTGAAGACCCGTTCACTGTGCCGCGTGAATAACTGTTGTGGATATACGCGTGAGTTACCCTTCCGGCCAATCCTCCAACGTCAATGTTTCCGGTTACCTCCCCGTTGAAGAATGTTTCTGAGATCATGTCAAACCAGGAATGGTTGCCGACAATTCCTCCAACCTGGTTGTTTCCCTTTACATTGCCAGTTGCATAGGACCTGGTTATGGAAGCTCTGCTGCTGTTGCCAATGATGCTTCCCACATTGTTATTACCTTTGATATTCACTCCTGTTAACCCCAGGTTTGTGATCAACGAGGCGTGGTCTTGTACGTAACCGAAAAGACCCTGATTGTTTTCATCCGGTCTGTTGATATATAAGCCATCAATGGTATATCCCTGTCCATTATAAGTGCCTGTGAAATGTGTGTCTTCATTGCCGATTGCCGGCCACCCCTTTCCCTCATGCCAGTCCACTGTTGACGTGGCGTCAATGTTGTCGACCTGAATAAAATGCATTCCCCATTCAGATGGATTTTGTGTGATCCAGTACAAATGATCAAGGCTGCTGATCTTATAAGGGTCTGTGCTGGTTCCGCTTCCGGAATCCGGTGCAGTTGCGGTTTGAGCCAGGGAAAAAGAAGTCTGAATGATTAGGAAAAATAGAACAAGTAGAAATTTCATCAGGAAAAGTTTTTGTATGGACAGATTATTTCTATATCGGAATGACTGCTGATGGGCTTTATGAGCGCCGATCAGTTAATGTAAGATGCATCAATTTGGGTTCTTATTTCTATCAGGTATAAAGTTTTTGGATCGTAATCAGCATGACAATGGCTGTTTGTGCGAAGGAAACCGTACCAACCAAATTTTCCGCTTGAATCGACAAATCCTCTTAAAAAACCAAACTGATCCTCATAGTTATCACACGAATGTTCAAAGGGGGTATGTTCTGTAAGGCGGATCATGTAACCGTCGAATAGTTCTGACATACGTTCAAATGTGCCCCCTTCATTGATCCAAACATTGTCCCCTAAATCCACATATCCCTCATCGTCGGGGAAGTGATAAAATGCCCTTGTGGAAATATCGGGTAGCAGGTTGTTAAAAAGGTCAATCAGTTCAAACCCCATAAACCGGGCGCCTCCCCAATCCTGAAGTTCAGACTCTTTGGTGGTAACAAATTCACGGGTAAATGAGCCATTGCCATTGTTTAACAAAACGTTCAGGTCAAAAATATCGTTTTCAACAGCGATGTCATTCAACCCGTTATTGTTGAAGTCGGATATCCAGTTCCCCGGGGTGTTCTGCCGATGTCTGTTTTCGGTATCCGCAGGAGGTGTTTTTCCCGCCTTTGATCCTTCATACCGGTCATCCATATAATGTTCCCACAAAACATATTCATTATCATCGTTCTGGGTGAGTATTTCCACGTTAAGGTAGGGTCCATCCGGGTCTCCGATAAAACCCCACCGAACAATCTCATTTCTTTCATCGCCATGCAACTGTCCTATTTGGGTAAAGAACCCCGAAGCATGATGATCCGGCAATATATTGGGTTGAAATTCAAACCCGTCTTCAGTCTGATAATATACGTGCGGGTCGGTGTATGAATCCTCCCTGTGGCTGCCTAAATTGGCTCCAAGTACATCATATAACCCATTATTGGTGATATCTCCGACAGCGCATCCGTGATAAAAACTTTTTACATCAGAAACCTGTGTCCACTTGATCCCATCGGGGATAAATTCTCCGTAAAATATATGACCATAAGGCCAGTCGGTAAAGGATGGTTCGGCACCATGGTCACAACCGATCAGCCCCAGTTCGTTGGGGAAGAATTCACTGTTGCGAAACTCGGAGGTAATTTCCAGGTCTGAATAGTCCTTAATGAACTCCCACGTGTTGTTTTTCTTTTTCAGCAAGATAGTGGCTGCCTGCCAGTCCTCCGATTCCCAATCGGATCCGCCTGTTGCCAGCATGTATTCATCACCCTGAAAGCGATAGTACATTGTACTGTGGAATGCACTTTCCAGCCATTTTATTCTTTCAGATCTTACTGATGACAAATGATTGAGGTCTATCTTGTGTATGGTGATGTGTGTTTTTGAGAAATGTGCCGTAATGGTTTCTGACTCATTCATTGTAATGACCTGAGGGTTTGTTGTTTCCCCAGTTTCGTCTTCCCACTTCGAGAAAAACCACTCATCATTTGGCGTTGCGGTCACTGTGACGGTTCCCCCCGCCTCCACCTCGGCATAAGTGGGCGAAACCGTACCGCCCTCGGGCGGATCAGCCGCTACGGTAAGGGTAAAAAACACCTCTACATCCAACACGGTTTCTTCTCCCCGTCCACACGCATTTTCAGCATATACGCTTACCTGCCCTGACTGATCACCTGTTTTTACGCTTAGCTTATGGCCGCCCTGTCCTTCCTCCAGCTCCCAGCTTTCATGGATGTCCCACACGTAGGTGACCCCATGCATGGGCTCCACCTCATAGTTTACCCCGGACGTGTTTCCCTGTACCCAGGTTTCTCCTGTGATGCCTGCGGGCTTCTCCGGCACCTGGTTGGCGATATCAAACACATAAGCGGTATCTTCTTCCGGGGTATCGGTGATCACCATAGAATCCACCTCGCCGGCATAATCTGTCACGTAGCCCGTGAAACGTAATTCATCCCCCAGGTTGTAGTGAAAGTCGGGACTGGCCTTGTTTGCCCTGGTGGAGGCAGTCATTCCGTTGTAGGAAATGCCGGTTTGCTCATGGCTCCCTCTTCCCAGGTGAAGCATTACCTGCTGCCGGGTGGCGGATGCAGCGCTGGCCGTCAGCAGGTAGGTCTGCTGGTTTCCTGCGCGGAAAGTAAACTGGTGGGTTCCCGGATCCAGGGTGGCCGAGTACTCACCTGTAATTTGCCCGGTGAGGTTGTACACCCGTATGGTCAGTTCCTCGCCTCGGGGCAGGTACACATCAATGTGGGTGGTTCCCGAGAAGGGGTTGGGGTAGTTCTGAAACAGTTCCATCTGCCCGGAGGGGAGATTCACGCCTGGCGCACTGGTGTAAACGAAGGTGACCGATGTGTCTGGATGGTGCAGCATCATGCTGCCCTCCTGGGTCAGATTTTCTATCAGGATGCTGTCCGTGGGTGCGTGGCGGCAGGTGTGCAGGGC
>PWHO01000124.1 GCA_003555385.1 Bacteroidales bacterium | reverse complement strand
GATTCCGTCGCAGCCGTGAGTCAGCTGGGGCTGGCCGAAAAAGTGAGCTACGTCAGCACCGGTGGCGGGGCATTGCTGGAGTATATGGAAGGTAAAATATTGCCCGGCATTCAAGCGATCAACGAATAACAAGCCCAAAACTGAAAGCCTTATGGCCGGTAAGGTTTGAGCAACTGTACACGCTCATGTTCCCAGCCATCGGAAGTTCGCACCTGAAGCACATACAATCCGTCTGTGAAACCATTCAACTGTATCTGGTAAAGACCGTTGTTGATGTTTGTGGCCCTGTGGACTTCCTGCCCCATCAGGTTCACCATGCGAACCTCTTCAATTTTCCCGTCTACCACCACATTGATATGTGTGGTGGCGGGATTGGGAAATACTTTCAAGGGCTCAGCACCCTGAGGGTCATCTTCAAACACAGCTGCCAGGGTTACATCCCTTGCTGGCATCACATAATCAAAAACAGGATCTGCCGACACTTGTGCCGAGGCTTCATCGATCCAGGCTGAAAAGATATATCCGCTGTACGGAACAGCATCCATGGGCACCACGGTTCCCTCGGCAAACTCCCCCCTTGTTGAAACTTTGCCACTTTCTTCCGGATGTATCTCCAGTGACAGAATATATTTTGGTGTCCCGGAAAACACATCACGTATCGTGATGGCAGACACCCCGTCCTTATAAACTGCCTGTACCCCTGCCTGGTATCGTCCGTGGGGCAACCCGGCAAAACGGTAGTAGGTGTTTTCCACCCCCTCTTCGTAGGGGGTATCAAAATCATCCAGGTAGATGTTATAACTCACGGGCTCATCCAGCAGGGTGTCTTTAAGGATATAATCCGCTAA
The DNA here is from genome assembly GCA_003555385.1 of Bacteroidales bacterium. GTDB lineage: Bacteria > Bacteroidota > Bacteroidia > Bacteroidales > UBA7960 > PUPG01. The sequence goes on along the minus strand of PWHO01000124.1, from coordinate 8,945 downwards.
AGAAGCTGGCTGCCGGGTCATATCATACAATTCAACATTCTCCTGCAGATCGGCCACCGGAATTCCTTTCTGTCTCCTTTCCAGTTTCTGGCCCCGTTCCAGCCAGGGGCCAAAATCATAGCCAAAAGCACGTATATAAAAATTTCGCTTAAAATCACTGTCAGCCATGTCTTGCAGGTCGAACTGGCCAAAGTCGGATGTAAAGAAGTTTGTCCCGCGCTCAAAGTCTGCTTCATCGGTTTGCAGCAACACATCGCCTCTTCCGCCCACTCCAACAAAAAATCCATACGGCGCATGGATAACCTCCGTCAATTCATAGACAGTCCAGGAACCCGGGTTATTGTTGATTCCTTCGGCCACATAGAGCACATTGTTGCGGTCAGGCCGTCCTTCCGGGGTAAGGGCCAGTATGCGAAGGCTTACCTCTCTGTTGCTGTCATTGCTTGTAACCCACCGGATACTCTCAATCCAGGCATGGCGTCGGTAAGCACCCCCCAGCAGGCTGTTCTGCACATCACGAAACCCCAGCCCGCCGGTGGGCGTTCCCGAATCATGGCGGTAATCCCCGACAAAAGAAGGCGTATCCCAGCTCAGCTCTATGTAGTCATCCGTTTCATCTGCCCGGATCTCCTCTACTGCCAGAAACCCCCTGTCAAGATAAATGTCGTCCAGCACGGTGGCATCCCTTCCAAGTTCCACCTTTTCTGTATAAACTGCATACCCGGGATAAATAACAAGGAGGTCGTAGGTAAACCCGCCGGGAATATCTTCCAGGGAGAAACGACCGTTTTCTGTTCTTGCGGTGTAATGCTCTGAATTCCTTGAGAAACGAAGTATCGCTCCGTCTATGCCAACCACCATATCATCGCGGGGAGCCACAAAACCGGTGAGGGCAATATCCACCAGCTTTTCCATATAAAAATCCTGCCTGACGGTTTGCCCTGATTGGATCTGCACAGTTTCCTCAATGGGATAATACCCCTGCCGGAACACACTGACTGTTTGTTCTCCCGCGGGGAGAAAAGGGAATGCATAAGAGCCATCTTCTCTTGAAAACATAAGTGCCCCGTGGTCTTTGACTTCCACCGTAGCATCATACATCGGATCTCCGTTTTCATCATAAACCTGCCCCTCAATGGCCAGCACATCATAAGTGCGATACAGGCTCACCACCTGCTTGATTTCCCTGAGGGTGCGCGCATTGTCACCGTCCTGCGGGTGACCGGTGGCAACTCCCTGAAACTTAACATCCGGATTGGAAAAATAGGGTGTGCGGTTGTGCCTGGTCCCGTCATCAAAATGTTCTCCGCTCTCGTAAGTCATTACCGATGCATAATTCCCACCGTCATTCCCTGTCCATCTCCAGCCTGCAGAGTAATTAAACAGGCCCGGACCGGGCCCTGTATCTTGTTCTTTATGGTGATGGGCACCCATATTGTGTCCGATCTCATGAATGTGCGTGTAGGTCCAAGAGGCCTGCTGAACCCGGGTCAGTGAAAATCCGAAATTTGGACGACCGTCCGGATCCATCAGCTGCCAGCCCAAACCACCAACCCCTTCCACAAAAGCAAACATGGCCACCAGGTCGGCCCTGTATTCATCCCGCCAGTCATGCACTTCATTCAGATAACCGGAAATAGACACTCCCTCAAAAGTTGGATCGAAGGGATTGAATTCCGGACTGGCAGTCAACCGCCTCAGGTCAGCTCGGGGTTCTGTACTTTCCTCATAATCTACCAGGCGGGAGTTCACCAACCTGTAGGTAATTCCCAGTTCGCTGTTGTCTGAGATAAGTTGTGCATACTCCATGGCAATGGCCACGGTGTTTTTAATCCCGCCTTCATTGCTTGCAGCCCAGTCTCTGGCTGCCGGCGTGTAAACAAGGAGTACATCCACATCAGCAGGATCTTGCGGCCCGAGTTCTTTTTGCATCATCTGTTCCCTGATACGTTGTTGTTCGAGCTCTTCTCCGGGGGTCAGGGGAAGCGGATACTCCACCGGGCCGCCACGCTTCAGATCCAGGCTTTCGTAATCCAATTCCACCATATAGTGCTCCCCTGATTCAGGGTCACTCAAAATCCGGTAAAGCCTTCCTTCCTGTTCCCCCATGATGGTTGCCAGACTTCGCCCGCCTGTGGTTGACATCACAAGGTAACCGGATCCGGGAGGAGACAGCCTGGCCCGAATTGTGAAAGTAGCATTCACATTGGTCGTTGCACGCTCTATGATCGCCTCCGGTTCCTTGTCAGGAAAGAGGTTCAGAATCAGACGGGCCCCTTTTTCCAGGGTTCTGGAACCGGTAACGGCATCCCCCGGAACAATTGAGATATAGCGGACAACTGCATCCGCGTCATCAAAAAACCAGAGGTCCTCACGGGCATCCCCAATAGATTTTTCCGGGCCGTGTGCATCAACCAGGTGATGTTCCTGTGAGGTGGCATGACCAGAAAAAGCAACAAACAAAACCAACGTAAAGAAGGAAAGGCGGGAAAAATACAGTGTAGAAAGCATCATATACAAGAAGTCCGGGATACAACATCATTATTTGCGAGGATAAAAATAACAAAAAACAGGCAACCAGGGTTCAATCATGCAGGTATCTTAATATAAAGCAGCCACGACTTAATGCAACAAATGGGTTAACCTATCTGTTTAACCTGATGCGCCTGACAGCCAATCCATCCCGTGAAATCATCTGCAAAAAATATATCCCGTCAGGAAGAGAAGAAAGGTTCAGTTGCGGTTCACGCATGTCACCCCCTGCATATTCATAAACCAGCTGACCATGGATGTTGAAAAGGCGGATTTTGTGCAGTTCAATATTGGCGGGGACCTCAATATATAGCCAGTCACGGGTGGGATTGGGGAACACCTCCAGGCTCGCCAACCTGCTTGTTTCATCAAGTGAGGTACCATCTTCTTTAAACAGAGCGACCAGGCTGACATCCGCAGAGCCCATAGTAAAAGAATACCGCAGCTCCGAACCCACTGCTTCCTCCTCATCATCCTTTCTCCATTCTACAAACGCATAGCCATGGGAAGGAACCGCCTCCAGGATCACTTCCGTTCCCTCTGCATAGGGTGCAGCATCGGTTCTGTCGACCACTCGCCCCCCCTCTTCAGGCTCAGCGACCAGGGTCAGCTCATAGGCAGTATCTGACAGCTCTACCTCAATCTCCAGGTCTGCTTCCTCCACAGAAAAAACGGCCCGGTGGCCCGAATACCCGTCCAGGATCACCCGGTACTGGTAAAGCCCCTTTGGCAGGCTCACTTCAGCCAGCCCGTCCTGGTCGGTCACGACGAATTTCTCGTCCACAGATTTCCGCCCGGTTTTTTCCACTCCCAGGGCATCCACCATCAACATAAAGGAATCATAGGAGACATACTGTATAGCAAAGTGCATGGTCTCACCCACAAAATCTTCCAGTCCGAAGGTATACTCCGTCCAGCTTCCCGGTACATCAATGTGTGAACCGGCAGAAAGCTTACGTCGGAAATCTTCTCTGTTATCACCTTCACCGGATGCCCAAACCCTGATCCTTTCCAGGCCGTAAGAAGAGGCGACGGACCTGGCAAAAAAGGAAAGGGAGGCGTTTTCATCAATGTATATGGGGGGTGAGATCAGCCATTTGTCTTCATCCCGCCGGGGCGTATGCAATGAGGTGGAGGACACCACATAACGATCACCACTTACTGCAGGGAATTCAATCGACGGATCAGTTTCATCCGGGTTAAATGTCATAAAACCAAAAGGCTGTCCTGCTCCGGGAAACGTAAAGTTTTCAGCAACGTAGGTAACCTCTTCCAGTGGATCATCGGAACGCCAGGGACCGAGGTTGGTCGTAAAATCGGGGTAATCTTCCCAATCTTCAAAAAACAGGGGGGCATCCTCACCCACATATGAGGTCAGGACCACGGAGGCATTCCCCAACGGCGTGCCATCCTGGTCAACCACCCTGAAACGGACATCCCGGTATTTCGGTGGTGTTTCCACACTGATAAACGCTTCATTGGATCGCCCCGACTCGGTGGCGTCGTCATACAGGGCGGTAACATAATAGGAAAACCGGCCCGGACCGGGTTCTGTATCCGTGAACTCCCGGATTCCGGAATCTTCAATGGCGGCAACCACCTCGTTGTTACGGAACACCCTGTAACCCGTAAGGCTGAAATCCTTGTCTTCTGTTTTGGCATAGTCGGATACCACGGAAAACTGCCTGTCATCTTTTTCCTGCTTGTCAAAGGGACTAATGCGCCTGACATCCTCCGGACTTTCGCCGGCAAGCAGTTCTTCTTTTTTTCCCTCTTTTTGATCGGCCAGCACATATACCATGGTATAGAGCTCAAAATAATCACCGTCTTCATTCACATACGGAGACCATTCCCCGGCTTCACCCACAAAAGAATGGCATACTTCACCATTGTCAAGTATTTGTGCAGCACTGGACGGGTGTCCGTCGGTATGGTATGGAACAATTGCCACATAAAAATCCTCTTCTATGTACAACGGCTCATCCGGATAATGGTAAACCAGTTTGTCTTTGCCGGCTTCCAGCAGTTCAGACTCATAAAGTATGCGCTCCCCGTCATCTCCGTAAATCACAAAATGAAACCGGTTATCCGGCCAGGCATGATCCGCATATTCAATAAAATAATGTGCGATCCGGCTGATGGCCACCGGATAGCTGAACTCAAAATCAGCAGCCCTGAAAAGGGTAGCCCGTTGCGGCTGCTGCCAGGTCAGGTGAGAAAAATCAGTGTTATAAGCCACCCAGCCTTCCGGTCCTGTCAATGCCCCGGGCCTCCTCCACTGCAAGTTCACCTGGTCCTCATTGCTAAGGGAGGCCACCAGGCCGGCAGGAGGCAGATAACGGTCGCTGTGAGGGTCATAGCCTTCCAGCGAAAGGGGTTCAGCACCAAGTGGGTCAAGCCATGGGGCCAGCTGAAGGCTGTCATATTCACTGTTGGCATCCCAGTGCATATTCATTTTTCCGTAGAAATCAGGATTTTGGGGCCTGGCGCAACTGGAAGCCCCTCCTGTCAGTGTTCCGACGATCTGACCGGAGTAATCAAACAGCGGCGCCCCGGAAGAACCGCCTTCGGTGACTCCGTGCCCCGAAATTGTTTCTGCCCAGGTTACCCGCCAGAAACCATCGTCAATGGCATTGGTGGCTCCGGGCCAGCTGGATGTGGAAAGGCCGGAAGTATAGGTGGAGATTTTCATGACATCCCCGACAGGATGATGTATGCTTACTCCTGAAGGGCTCCCTGTTTTTGCCAGATTCCACCCGTTAAAATAAGGATGGTATGATTCAGGCAGGTTATTCCTGAGCAGCAGCAGTTTAAAATCAGATCCGCCATCCAGGGGCGCCTTCGATTTCAGGGTCGACCCCCTGATCATATTGTTGGGCGGGCTTCCGGTTTCTTCGCACCCGGGTCGCTCAAAATTGAAGTAAAATTGCCAAACGTCATAATCTTCCGGTAAAGAAGAATCCCCGCAGTGGTCTGAAGTGAGCATATAAGGTGTGCCGTCCTGTGCCGTGTTATTTATCAGACTTCCGGTACACCAGTACCATGCACCCCCTTCCCTGAGCAATATGCGGGCCACTCCCCTTTTCTCGTCCTGCCAATTGTTTCCTTCAGGGCAGTTGATTCCTACCTGGCAGTCACCCGAGCTTCCAACTTCCTTTTCTCCGGTAAACAGCGACAGCTCCCCTCCGTTGTCAATAAATATCACCTCGCTGATTTGCAGGCGCGAAGAGGTCGCTGCTGCTTCTCCGGGTTCTTTTGCCGCTTCTCCGGGTAAGGCTGCCGTTTCCAGTTCAATCACAAGGGTGTCGCCGGGCACAATATGGGTAGAAAACACATTGTCCGGATTGTTATTGATTGAAGTAAAAGCACCCGCATGAAAGGACCCGTCTGTGTTATACACAAACATCCGGTCTCCTGCATCCAGGTAAAAATCATCAAACACCAGGCCCAGCCCCAGGGCACCGGAGGCGTGTATCTTAAGCTGCCATAGCTTTTTTCCGTTCTCCAGCTCCATGAATTGACCGTACTCATCAGGGGTTATGACAACAGGAATCCCGAACCCGGCTTTCATGGGGCCGAAAGGATCACCCTCCTTGCCAATTTCTTCATACAACACCGGATGATCGTTCAGATCCACCAGGGGGATTTCCGCAACTGACTTATGGTAACCCCTGGGAATTCCTCCCTCAGAAATCTGGGCAGCGGAGGCGGAAGCAAAAGCCATGATGAACACCCCCGGCAAAAGGTTATAAAAAAAGGTGCACAGCAGGGTGCGCAGTGAATAAACCGGAGGCGAACACCCGGGGAAAGGCCTGATACGGAACATGCCTGGTTGATTTGGGTGTAACAAAATATCTTAAGTTCCCGATAAAGTTACAGAAATATTCGAATATTGGCGGATACAGTTTCACTGGTTGTGGCCGCAAATTTTTTTGGGCGTAGCGGTTTTCGTACTTTTGCGAAAATGTTGAACCGAAAAAAATTTGTATGAAGCCTTTTAAAAATCTGCTGATCCTGGCACTTGCATGGGGAGTGCTTTTCTCAGCATGCGATATCCTGGATGAAGAAGAGCAACCCACCCCGGAAGAGGACCTGCAGTCACTGATGCCTTACACCCAATACCTGGTAGCTTACTGGCAGGGCCTGGATATGGCCCGTTACCAGCTGCAATGGACGCAGCAACTGAGCGGGATCCGGGGCACTTTCATCCAGATTGACCGATACGGAATGGAGCCTCCGCACACCGATGACATCTGGTATTTTTATTACAATGAAATCCATTTCCGGCTTAAAGAGATCACTGAACGTGCCAATGAAACGGATGCCCCCGCTTACCGCGGGATGGCAAATATACTTCAGGCCTACAGCCTTGGTTTTATGACAGATACCTGGGGAAACCTTCCCTACTCTGCCGCAGAAACATATTTTGAGGAAATTGGTTACCCTGCCTACGACAGTCAGGATATACTCTACGCAGAGATCATATCACTGATCAGCAGGGGGATCTCTGACATTCGGGAGGCGGCGCTGACAGAACATATGCGGCCCGGAAACAACGAAGACCCGATATACGGGGGAGACCTGGATCAATGGGAAAGAGCCGCCAACACCATCAAATTGCGTTACCTGCTCAGGCTGGGCAATTATCATGATGATTACACGGAAGCCCTGACCCACATCAATGCCTCTGAACTATTTGCCAACAGGGGTGACGATATGTCCTATGAGTTCAACCAGGATCTCGACCAGGTAAACCCCCATTTCTTCTTTGACAATGAAAGAGGCCACACCCGCGTGGGTAAGTTCTTTACCGACCTGCTGAAAGAAAGCAATGACCCGCGCCTTGCGTACTATGTGGCCATGGATACCAACGGAGAATACGAAGGAAACCTTCCGGGAGAGGGGAGATATAATGCATCCCTGCCCGCTTCTGAGGTAGCCTCAGACGATACACCCATTTCACTGGTCAGTTATACAGAGCAACAATTTATCAAGGCAGAGGTATTTCTGAAAACAGGGAATCAGCACCTGGCTGACCAGGCCTTCCGGGAGGCGGTAATCTCCTCTCTCCGGGAATGCGGCATTGAAGACGCCAGCTGGGAAGATGAAAATGCATACATCGAAAATGTGACGCTGGAACAGATCATTACGGCAAAATATGTGGCACTTTTCCTGAACCCGGAAGTATGGACTGACTACCGCCGGACCGGTTATCCTGAACTGCCCCCTTATGAGGATGCACCGGAAAATAAGATACCCAGACGTTTTGTCTACCCCCAGAACGAGTATGAAAGGAATGCAGACAACATTCCGGACGATGCAGGTTTGTTTGACAGGGTCTGGTGGGATACAGAATAAAACATGCAGGAACAAAAAACCCCCGGCGGATCACTCCGCCGGGGGTTTTTTTATGCTACGGGTCAAAAATCCCGTATTCCGGTCAAAGCCGGATAAAATCCATTATGGGTTCTGGTCACCGGAACCAATGGCATCATTGGCATTGATCTCATCAGTGGGGATCAGCCAGATCCACCGGTCCGAGTCAGCTTCCTCGTAAAGGGTGATGGCCAGCTGTTCGCTGTGCCCTTTGTTGCGACGGTCAAGCGGCTGACCTGTACGCTTCAGGTCAATCCAGTTGAAACCTTCACCCCAAAGTTCTACCCTGCGGTGAAACATGATCTCATCGATCAGTTCCTGCCCGGTATTGGTTGAAAGTTCATACTCCGGATCCCTGTTTTGCATCAGCTCATGCAGGGTCTGGGCAGCATCACCATGCTGGCCGTCCCTGGCCTCGGCTTCCGCCTTGATCAGGTACATTTCCGCCAGTCGCATAAACACATAGTCTCCTTCCCAGGAACCGTCACGCTGGGTCACAAACTTCAGCTGGCAATAGGGCACCACGTAACTTTCCGCATATTCCGGATCAGCCCACAGGTTCTTCCTTACGTCTGTATCCGACATACGGTGATACAGGCCTTCTTCACCATGACTGACCAGCTTCTGGTTTCCGAGTTGTGCATAACTGAAAGTCAGGGGGTCCATATGACTGAAGAAGGAAGCAAAAATGGTGGCTTGCTCTTCGTTGATCTCCATGCCCCACATCCATTCATCTGCACCTGCATCATTAAAGAGCTGATTCCTGGAGTAAGTGGCAATGCTTTCAAAAGCCGGGGGGAAATCATCCACGGTAAAAAGACTGGCACCAGACAGATTAATGGCAGTTTCCGCATGCTGGCGTGCCACATCCCATTCACCCTTTGAAAGGGCCGTTCTGGCATATAAACCATGAACCACCGGCAGGCTGATATGCGATTTGTGCGCCTGCGCCGTACTGCCATCAAATAATTCAATGGCCTGGTTCAAATCAGCCTCGATCTGTTCATACACTTCACGCAGTGAAGCCCGCGGATTTC
>PWHO01000021.1 GCA_003555385.1 Bacteroidales bacterium | reverse complement strand
CTTCCGGGTGTGGAACCTGAAAAGGATTTTCGTTTTGCCGAAGACCAGGAAACCCCGGAGGATCTTTCCGGTTTTGACCAGGTAGAAGGACCGGATGAATTTTTTGAGGAAGATCGGGGAGATCAACCGGATGACTTTGAACAAGACAAATAAAACCCTGGCCGTTATTACCGGACCCACTGCAGTAGGTAAAACCGATCTGAGCATAGATATTGCCGGAGAACTCAATACAGGGATAATATCAGCCGACGCACGTCAATTTTACCGGGAACTTGAAATAGGTACGGCAGCCCCGACCAAAGCACAGTGCAGCAAGGTCCCCCATTATTTCATCGGTCACCTTTCCATGCACGATTACTACAATGTTTCTCTTTTTGAGCAGCAGGCCATAAAGGTGGTTGAACAGCTTTTCACCGCATCGGATTTTGTGGTGGTAACGGGTGGCTCCGGGCTTTATATTGATACGCTTTGTCATGGAATTGATGAACTCCCCGACCCGGATCCCGTTACCCGGACCAGGGTAAAAGAGGTCTACAGGCAGGAAGGGTTGTCGGGATTGCGTCAATGGCTTTGCCGGGTTGATCCGGATTATTATGCGGAAGTGGATCGTGGTAACCCGAAACGGATGATGCGCGCCCTTGAAGTTTTCCTGTGCTCCGGCACCCCTTTTTCTGTGCTCCGGAAAAAGCATTATAAAACACGGCCTTTTCGCATCAGACGTGTTGTTCTCGATCGTCCGCGGGCTGAACTTTTTCCCCGGATCAATCAGCGAACAGGTCAGATGATTGAGGACGGGCTCATTGAAGAATGTCTCGCATTATACCCTTACCGGCACCTGAATGCCCTGAATACGGTGGGCTACAAAGAAATGTTCTCCTGGTTGGCCAACCGCTGGCCACTCAGGGAAGCCGTGGAGAAGATCCGGACAAATACCCGCCGTTACGCCAAAAGACAGCTTACCTGGTTCAGGCGGTATGAGGATGCAGGCTGGTTTCATCCGGAAGAAAAAGAAAAAATCCTTGATTTTATTCGGCGTGATAGCTGATCAGGCCTTCCATGGGAGAGATCATGAATGTCTCAGCCTGAACGCCGTATTTCCGGGCTGAATTTTCAATAATATGACGAAAATGATAGCCCACCGACCCGATACATCCCATCGGGAGAGTCAGGTGGTCGTCATACTTGGTGACCTGCTCTTCGAAAAATCCGTCGAAACAACTCTCAGCCAGCCGGTTAATGTAGGGGTGTTCCAGATGCTCCCTGATAAATGGTGCAAATGAAGCCAGAAAACGATTGGGGTTGGGATTGTTGTATATGTTGGTCAGAATATCTTCATTCGAGAGCCCGTAGGTGTCCGTAAAAGCATCCTGAATTTCCTGCGGAGCTCTTTTTTTAAGATGATCCGCAATGTAGGTTTTTCCAAGGTGGCCCCCGCTTCCTTCATCCCCGAACATATACCCGAGTGAAAAAAGGCTGTCTGTGATCTGTCCCCCGTCATAAACGCAGGAGTTGGATCCTGTTCCCAGTATGCAGGGAATCCCGGCCTTTTTGGCAAACAGAGCCCTTGCAGCGGCCAGCATGTCGTGTTCCACTTCTGTATGACTGCCGGGGAAAACCTGTTGCAGGGCTTTGTTGATTATTTCCTTTTTTGACGGGGAAGAACATCCTGCACCGTAAAAATACACTGCATGAACTTCCCCTTTTTCCGGTAACATGGCAAAGGCTTTCTGTAAAATTTCCGCAGCTTCTTTTGTGCTGATAAAGTAGGGGTTCATTCCTTCTGACTTCAGGGTTTTGATCACTTCCTTCCCCCTGACCAATTGCCAGTCAGTTTTCGTACTTCCGCTGTCAGCCAGTAATATCATTTTCCTTTTTTGTTTTTAAAAAGATTAGAAAAAAATGTAAACTTATCCTTCGGATCTTCCCGGGTGTGATCTTTAGCCAGGAATTCCCTTGCAAGAAGCTCTTTTAGTTGCAAGGGTTTGACGTTCCGGACAATTTTACCTCCTTTGCACCACGAAATCTTACCTGTCTGTTCGCTGACCACAAGGGCGATGGCATCAGACTGCTCAGTGATGCCGACGGCTGCCCGGTGGCGCAGCCCCATGGAAGCCGGTAGTTTTCTGACCCCTGATACCGGCAATACACAACGGGCAGCTTTGATCCTGTTGTTGGTGATGATGACGGCTCCGTCGTGCAGCGGGCTGTTCAGGTAGAAAACAGACCCCAGGAGCTGCTCTGAAATCATGGCATCCATTCGTTCACCGGTTTCCACAAACAGCTCCAGTTCGTTTTCATTGGTTATCACGATCAGTGCCCCTGTTCGTTGTTCGGCAAACGTTTCAACGGCATTGACAATGGGTGGGATATTAAGCTGTTCGGAGTCAGTCTGCCACAAGCCTTTCAAAAAGGTGCGGGAGGTTCTGTTAAAGATGCTCCGCTTACCCAGCAACAAAAGGAACCTCCTGATTTCCGGCTGAAACACAATGATCAGGGCAAGCACGCCGACAGACATGAATTGTCCGAGAATGGCTGTAAGAAGCTCCATTTCAAAGGACCGGACAAGCCACCAAATGACATAAATTGAAAGAATACCCAGAAAGATGTTCATGGCACCGGTACCCCTGATCAACAGGTAAACCTGGTATATCAGGATTGCCACCAGTACAATATCCACTATATCCAGCAGACGAATCTGAATAAACCCAAAAGTGAAAAAATCGTACATAACGGACTCTAATTTCCGGAAAGGTTAAAGATAATGGATTTACCGGTGGTTTTGATAATAACTGACAATTTTTATGGCCTCTGCGGCCTCTTTCACATCATGTACACGCAAAATATCTGCTCCCTTCTCCAGGGCCAAAGTGTGCAGTGCGGTTGTGCCGTTCAGGGCTTCTGAAGGGTTGACCCCCAGCACTTTGTTGACCATTGATTTTCTTGACAAACCCACCACCAGGGGAAGTTCAAAAATGGAAAAGTAATCCAGGCTCCCCAGTAACCGGTAATTCTGTTCCAGTGTTTTCCCAAAGCCAAATCCGGGATCGATCAGTATGTCATGAACCCCCAGTTGCTTCAAGTGTTCCAACTTTTTTGAGAAGAAGTTTGCAATTTCTTTAACCAGGTGTTTATACACGGGGTTATGCTGCATATTGTCAGGTGTTCCCTGCATATGCATCATAATATAGGGGATCTGCAGGTTTGCAATGGTTTTAAACATGGCAGGATCAAGATTGCCGGCGGAAATGTCGTTGATCATGTGCGCCCCGGCTTCGATTGCCATTTTTGCCGTGGAAGAATGATAGGTATCAATGGAGATGATGGCTTCCGGGTATTGTTTAACCACGGCTTTCAGGGCCGGCATGAGGCGTTTCTGTTCGGTTTCAGGGTCCATAATTCCTGCTCCGGGACGGCTGGAAGCGGCACCCATATCGATAATGGATGCTCCCGCGGAAAGAAGCTCTCCGGCATGTGTGACTGCATTGAGCGGATTTTTGTAACGGCCTCCGTCATAAAACGAGTCGGGAGTAATATTCATGATTCCCATCACCAGGGGTGAGGATAAATTTATAATTTTGCCCCCGCAGTTCAGGGTTTTTTTTGGCCAAAAAACCGTATCTTTCGCCATATAAGCTTGCAATAAATTATACTAATCTGAATAATGGGTTCAAAATCTGATACAGATACACAATACGACCAGATCGTGGATATGTGCAGGGACGTATTTGTCCGGAAAATGACTGATTACGGAAGTGCCTGGCGCATCCTGCGACCTTCTTCCCTTACCGACCAGATCTATATTAAAGCCCAGCGTATACGATCCTTACAGCGCAAAGGTACGCAAAAAATCCTGGAGGGTATTCCTCCGGAATTCATCGGGATCGTAAACTATTCGCTCATGGGGCTGATTCAGCTTGATCTTGGTGCGGCCGATGAAATTGACCTGGAACAACAAAAAGCCATTGAATTCTATGACCGGTATGCCGGCAGATCCAAAGAGCTGATGCAAAATAAGAACCACGATTACGGGGAGGCATGGCGTGACATGAGAGTTACCTCGCTGACCGATATCATCCTGATGAAGTTGTTACGCATTAAGCAAATTGAGAATAACGAGGGGAAAACTGCCGTGTCAGAAGGGATTGATGCCAATTATTATGATATTGTGAACTATGCAATATTTGCGCTGATCAAGATGGAGCTGGAGGGTGAAAAATGAATGATACGGAACGTTGATCCAATAAATGCAGAAAAGTCGTGCTGACATTTTTAAGCAGAAGATTATGGTATGGGTTGTTGGTGTTGTTCGGGGTGGTAAGCCTGGTTTTCTTTTTGTTCACCGTGCTCCCCGGAGATCCGGCACGAATGATGCTCGGCCAGCGGGCTGACATCTCTTCAGTGGAGTCCATTCAGCGTGAACTGGGCCTTGACCGGCCATTACACCATCAATACCTTCATTACCTGAACGACTTATCTCCATTTAGCATTCACCGGCATAGTGCGGAGGAGAGCCTGATATACCTTGACCGGGATGACTATTCTTATACAAAACTCATAACGGCCGGTGCTTACGTATTTGTGGCCAAACGGCCATACCTGAGGCGATCTTACCAGAGTGACCGGGAGGTTACGGAAATCCTGCTGGCTGCATTTCCCAATACAATGCTGCTGGCTGCGGTCTCCATTCTTTTTGCCATGTTTTCCGGGGTCATACTCGGAACCTTTATTGCGTTAAAAAGGAAAGTATGGCTCAGTCGGGGTGCCCTGGTGTTTTCCGTACTTGGCATGTCGCTACCTTCTTTTTTTGCAGCAATTATCATTGCCTGGGTCTTTGCCTACCTGCTTGGAGATGTCACCGGTCTTTCAATGACCGGTTCCTTGTGGGAAGTGGATGATTTCGGACGGGGTGAATATATGGCCTGGCAGAATCTTATTTTGCCGGCCGTAACACTGGGGATTCGTCCGCTGGCCATTGTGACCGAGCTGACTCGCAGCTCGCTTGACAAAGTTATGGCACAGGATTATATCCGAACCGCCCGGGCCAAGGGGCTCTCAGAGTTCAGAATTGTAACCCGCCATGCCCTGAAAAATGCTTTGAACCCCGTAATCACTGCGGTTTCCGGATGGTTCGCATCCCTGATGGCCGGGGCAGTTTTTGTTGAATATGTGTTTGGGTGGAAGGGGATCGGGGTGGTGATCGTGGATGCCCTGGAGTACTATGATTTTCCGGTGCTGATGGGTGCCGTTTTGCTGATTTCCGTTGTACTTGTGCTAGTGAATATCGCCGTAGATATTATCTACGCATGGCTTGATCCGCGCGTAAGACTTTGAAGAATAACCAATAAAACAGACATAAAAAACATATGACCATGAGAAAAAAAATTGTTGCAGGAAACTGGAAAATGAACCTTAGCCTGGAAGAGGCCAAAACACTCGCAGGTGAATTGAAGGTAAAAATGGATCAATATAAGGACACCATCCTTGAAGGATCCGGAAATAACATACCTGAAGTGGTTATTTTTCCGCCTTATCTGTATCTGACAGGAATGATTGATCTGTTTGTGCATGATGATGGGGTATCTGTGGGTGCCCAGAATTGCCACCATGAAGAAAGCGGTGCTTTCACAGGCGAAGTGGCGGCATCCATGATACACTCTGTCGGTGCCTCCTATGTCATTATCGGACATTCCGAACGCAGGAGTCAGTTCGGTGAGGGCGATAAGCTGCTTGCAGAAAAAGTGAAACTCGCCCTGAAAAACGGTCTGACCCCTGTATTTTGTTGCGGGGAACAGTTGCCCGAACGGGAGGCCGGAAAACATTTTCAGGTGGTGGCTGATCAGTTGCTGCATGGTGTTTTATGGATGGAAAAAGATCAGCTGGAACGTGTGGTCATTGCCTATGAACCTGTATGGGCCATTGGTACCGGAAAAACAGCCAGTCCGGATCAGGCCCAGGAGATGCATGCACACATCCGCAAACTGATTCGCGATTCTTACGGAGAGCAGATTGCTGAAAATATCTCCATCCTGTACGGAGGTAGCTGCAATGCGAAAAATGCCGGAGAGTTGTTTTCCAACCCGGATGTGGATGGCGGACTGATCGGCGGTGCCTCACTGAAGGTGGAAGACTTTTTTACAATCATCAAACGCAGGCAGGAAAACGGGTAACCGCTTTCTCTGTCCTGCAATGAAAACAATAATCAATGGACTATATTGAACTGTATTGCCAGGTTGAACCGGTGACTCCCTGGAATGAGATACTGATCGCCGAACTGGCAGACATTGGCTTTGAAAGTTTTTCCGAAGAAGAGGATGGGTTCAAAGCCTATATTTCTGAAAGCCAGTATCGGGCTACAGCGGTGAAACAGGTGTTCGAACAATCCCGTCAGAATCCGCCTGAGAAATTATCTTTCGAGGTTACACGCATCGGGGGCAAGAACTGGAATGCGGTTTGGGAAAGCAACTTCGAACCAGTTACAATCCTCGGGAAATGCCGGATACGTGCTCCTTTTCATGATACTGTTCCGGGGGTCGAATATGACATCATAATAGAACCCAAAATGTCATTCGGCACAGGCCACCATGAAACCACCACCCTCGTTGTGGAGTGGCTGCTGGAAACCGATATGAAAGACAAAGCCACACTCGATATGGGTTGTGGTACAGGGGTACTGGCCATCCTGGCTGCAAAAAAGGGTGCCAGGCCTGTTACAGCCATTGACAATTATCTGTTTGCATGGGAAAATACCATGGAAAATGCTGAACGAAACCACGTGCCGGATATGAAGGTACTGCACGGTGATGCTTCTTTGCTTGGCGATG
The DNA here is from genome assembly GCA_003555385.1 of Bacteroidales bacterium. GTDB lineage: Bacteria > Bacteroidota > Bacteroidia > Bacteroidales > UBA7960 > PUPG01. Next base: position 3,058 of record PWHO01000021.1, on the reverse strand, counting down.
AACACTATGATGTAGTTATCGCAAATATCACACGCAATGTGCTGCTGGAAGACATGGCGGCCTACGAAAAGGTGCTGAAACCCGGTGGATTGCTTTTTCTGAGCGGGTTCCTGTCCTTTGATAAAGATACTATCTTTGCCGAAGGAAACCGCCTCGGGCTCCGGCTCGGAGGTGAAAAAACAATGAGAGACTGGGTGTCGCTGATGCTTGTCAAACCTTAATACCAATGGAATTTCACTTACCTTTCATTAGTTCGGCTATATTACTGATCATTTTTGCCTATCTCCTCGGGTCACTGCCCACTGCTGTGTGGCTTGGGAAATGGCTGCGTGATATTGATGTCAGGGAGCACGGAAGTGGCAACGCCGGGGCTACCAATGCCATGCGGGTGCTTGGTCCGCGTATAGGCCTGGTCGTATTACTGATCGATGCCCTGAAGGCGATAGCCGCCGTGAGTCTCTCCTGGTGGGTGCAGGGCAGTTTCACCTCGCCGGATCTTTTTGTGATCTTCCAGATCTTATTGGGTGCAATGGCTATTACAGGACATGTGCTCCCGGTCTTTGCCTCTTTCAAAGGAGGGAAGGGGATCGCTTCCCTGGTAGGGATTATCATTGTTCTGCTTCCCGAAGCCTTTTTGGTTTCTCTGGGGATCTTTCTGGTGGTGTTTTTGCTTACCCGCTATGTGTCACTGGGCTCGCTGATCGCTGCCATTGCTTTACCTTTTATTGTGATCCTGATTAAAGAGGTAACCCTGCTTCCTAAAATTGTTTTTGCTGTTGCCATCGCGCTATTTGTGCCGGTAACGCATAAGAATAATATCAGGCGCCTCTTACAGGGCAAGGAAAACCGGATATCATTCAAAAGGTAGAAACTTATTGTTTTTTAGTTAACTTTGTTTTGTTACCTCGACGAAATCCAGTATAACGTGAAGATAAACCGTGCTATTATCCTGCTTACTTGTCTGGTAATTTGGACTGCATGTGCCAGGGTGCCCGTTTCAGGACGCAGGCAGTTCCAGATGCTCCCGGAAGGCATGGTGGGCAATATGGCTACCGCCAACTACCAGGCTTTTATGGAAGAACACCCGGTTGTGCCCTCCGGTGACCCGCGTGCCGAAATGGTACATCGCACGGGCGATCGTATTGCAAATGCGGTGGTTGAATATCTTGAGAATAGCGGGCAGGCTAAACGTGCCCGTGAATTTAACTGGGAGTTTAACCTGGTGGAAAGTGAACAGGTGAATGCATGGGCCATGCCGGGAGGGAAGGTAGCCATCTTTACCGGCATTCTTGATATGACCCGGGATGAGGAGGGCCTGGCCGTTGTGATGGCACACGAAATCGCCCATGCCGTTGCCCGGCACGGGAATGAAAGGATGAGTCAACAGCTTTTGATCATGATGGGGGCGGTAAGCCTCGATGTTGCCCTGCGGGAAAAACCGGAGATGACCAGGGATGTTTTTCTGATGGCTTATGGTGCCGGAAGCACGGTGGGTTCGCTCGCTTACAGCCGTCAGCACGAGTATGAGGCGGATGCCCTTGGTATGGTCTTTATGGCCATGGCCGGGTATGACCCTTCCCGCACAATTACATTCTGGGAAAGGATGCTGGAATATTCCGGTGGTTCAAATACCCCACAGTTTTTAAGCACCCATCCTTCCAATGAAGCCCGGATACAGGCGGCAAAGGATTATTTGCCGGAAGCGATGAAATATTATAATTAGATATGATCTGGTTGGTTGTTCTTAGTTTGATTCTTGCGGGAATTGTGTTTCTCCTCCTTGAGATCATGGTGGTGCCCGGTGCGACAGTGGTCGGTCTTTTTGGTGTCGGGCTGGTGATTGCCGGTGTGGTGGTTTCCTTTAACCATTATGGTGCAGAAGTTGGGATTATGACTATTCTGGGTGCCCTGGCCGTAAGCCTGGTATCTATCGGAATTGCCTTGCGCTCGAACACCTGGAAAAAGGCCATGCACAGTTCTGTGCTGGAAGGGCGAGTGAATCTGGTAGAAGCTGATAAGGTGGTAAAGGGAGATGAGGGAACCTCCATTACCCGCTTGAACCCCATGGGCAAAGCGCTGATAAAGGAAGATTATTATGAAGTTACATCCAAAGACAATTTGATAGCAGAAAATACCCCCATTGTGGTGGTAAAGGTAGACGGAAACAAAATTATTGTTAAATCAAAAGAAGAATAGCAAATGGAAGACATTGGTATTATTGTAGCCATTGCCCTAGTGGCGATCGTAGGTTTATGGATCATTTTTTATTTTATTCCTGTCGGACTCTGGTTCTCGGCCCTGGTTTCGGGCGTACGGATCAGCTTGTTGCAGCTGGTGCTCATGCGCTGGCGGAAAATACCCCCGGCAGTTATTGTCAACAACCTTATTTCAGCAACCAAAGCGGGTCTTACGCTGAACCGCAATGACCTGGAAGCACACTACCTGGCAGGGGGGCGGGTAAAGGCTGTGGTCAATGCCCTGATCAGTGCCGATAAGGCAAACATCCCGCTCGACTTCAAGACAGCCACTGCCATTGACCTGGCAGGACGTGATGTGCTTGAAGCGGTACAGATGTCGGTTAAGCCTAAGGTGATCAACACACCTCCGGTTGCAGCCGTTGCCAAAGATGGTATTCAGCTGGTGGCTAAGGCCCGTGTGACCCTCCGTGCCAATATCAAACAACTCGTTGGTGGTGCCGGAGAAGAGACCATCCTGGCCAGGGTTGGCGAAGGGATTGTCACATCTATCGGATCTGCCCAGCATCACAAACAAGTACTGGAGAACCCCGACAGCATTTCCAAAGTTGTACTGTCAAAGGGCCTTGATTCAGGTACTGCTTATGAGATCCTTTCTATCGATATTGCAGACATTGATGTGGGTAAGAACATCGGTGCCATGCTGCAGATCGATCAGGCCAATGCCGACAAGAACATTGCACAGGCCAAGGCTGAGGAGCGCCGGGCTATGGCAGTTGCCGCCGAACAGGAAATGAAGGCCAAGGCACAGGAAGCCAGGGCCAAGGTGATCCAGGAAGAAGCAGAAATTCCCAAGGCCATAT
>PWHO01000148.1 GCA_003555385.1 Bacteroidales bacterium | reverse complement strand
TAGGAGAAAATCGCAGCCATCCCCAGAATCTCAAGGCCTTCTGCCTGCAAAGCCTTGCAGGCCGCCAGGCTGCTTTTGCCCGTGGAGATCAAATCTTCGATGACCACGACTTTTTTTCCGGTGTCGGCCTTTCCTTCTACCTGGCTTCCAAGTCCGTGCGCCTTGGGTGTACTTCGAACATACACAAAAGGAAGATTCAGCCTTTCTGCAACCAGTGCCCCGTGGGCAATAGCACCTGTGGCAACACCTGCAATAATTTCCGTAGAAGGGAAATCATGACGTACAATCTCTGTAAGTGCGTCCGCAATAGCATCACGCACCGGGGGGAAAGACAAGCTCAGACGATTGTCGCAGTAAATCGGTGCACGCAAACCCGAAGCCCATACAAAAGGGGTTTCCGCATTCAGTTTAATTGCGTTAATTTGCAGTAAATGCCCGGCAATTTCTCTGGCGAGCCGGCCTCTGTTTGTCATTTGCATGCCTGGATGGGTTTTAAGTAAAACAGCGCACAAAACTAACAATTTTCCGGGAGGAGAATACGTAATCAAAACAGCCTATGAGTAACACATTCACGGTTTATCATAAGAAACAGAAAATTATATTCAGCTTTGGTGAGGGGATAAAAGACCTGAAAGAACAATCCGGCCAGCTCAAATGGGAGGAGATTGCAGATTTTTTACATTCAGGGAAAAGCACACTCCGGATTCAAAGCCCTGAACCGGCCAGGCTATTCAGATTATTCTCCACATTTTTTGAGTGCGTGGCCGCAGCAGGCGGGATCGTCGAAAATCCGGGGGGGCATTGGCTCTTTATTTTCCGCAATGGCCGGTGGGATCTTCCGAAAGGAATGGCAGAACCGGGAGAAAACCCGGAAAGCACCGCCCTGCGGGAAGTTAAGGAAGAATGCGGGATCAGGCACCTGGATATCAGGTACCCCCTGCCTCCGACATACCATATCTATCCTTTGGCTTCCCGGGATCAATGGGCATTAAAAAAAACCAAATGGTTCATGATGGACACACATTCTTCCGGTGAACTTCATCCTCAAACAGAAGAGGGAATTACCCACCTTGCCTGGAAAAACCCTGAACAACTCCGGGAAATCTTTGACAATACGCATGAAAACATCAAAGAACTGATCCTGCATTGCCAGCGATTGAATAAAGACCAGGGGAAAAACTGATCCACTAAATTACCAAACCCGTGATCATCAGTTATTCGATATTTCACGCAGATAATCCCCGGCCCCTTCTGATGGTGAGATAAAACGATGTTTCACAAAATTCCCTTCAGGGTCGAACAGCAGGTAATAGGGAACATTCCGGACACCAAAACGCTGAAGGATCCGGTAATCACCATCAAAATGATAATAAGAAACCGCCAGGGTTTCATTTTCAAGTAAATGAGCTGCGGTAGCCGGGTCATTGTCGGTCAATACCCCCACAAAGTGAATCTTTTCCCCCAGTTCACCTGCCAGTTCCTCCATTGGACCCATCTCGGCCATTGAAAGGTTGCACCAGCCTGCCCAGAAAAAAAGATATACATAACGTCCGGAAAACTCTTCCATGATGACTTTTTCACCCCGGTGATTCCTCAAAGCCAGAAAAGGAGCCGGTTGCCCCGGCCGAAATCGCCTGTGAATATGGAGCAGGTTTTCTGCTATTTGCCTGTGCTCCGGAAACTTACTCGCGACAGCCACCCCCTCCAATATCCGGACAACCCCGGCCCTTTCAAAATCTTCCATATTGAGCATTGATTTCAGGCCCTCGAGCATCACCAGTTCCCGGAATCGCTCGTTCATTAACACACTGTCCTTTCCCAAAGTATCCATCAATGCAGCATAGCTCATGTGATGATTTACAGCTGCCTCCAGATCACTGATCCGGATGTCACGGCTGCCCGCAAAAAGATAGTTACTGAGCAGCTGCCTGAAAAAATCCATATACCCTGGATGATCATACAAAACCGGGCGGTCTGTGAAAAATTCTTCCACAAGGGAATGAAACCCGCGGGTATTTAAACTTCTGCTCAACCGGGCCAGGTAAAAGGTTTTATATTCAGAGAAAAAAGGATGCTCAGTATCCTGAAAAAGTGAATCGGCCTGACGGTTCAGATCCCGCATTGCAGCCTGATGATTGGCCCTGATATTTCCTGAAACCCGGGTCCGGACAAATTCCTCCGCCAGCTCTTCCAGCCGGTTAATCAAGTCATTCAGCCCGGCTTCAGCATGGCCTTCTGCCTCCACAGACATGCTGTGATCAAGGCGAGCGGGATGGTAGTCCGTCCCTTCCTTTTTATCTGCAAATAAGAATGGCTCAAATTCCACACTATAGTTATTTCCGGGCTCTGCATAAAAAAAATGCCTTGTATACTGAAAACGGAAGAACAACATTTCTGGGGCATCCACCTGAATTTTAAAGGCAAATTTTCCCTCATCATCAATGATTACCGATGCCATTTTTGTTTCCCGGAAGCTCAGGTAGTCATCATAACGCATCAGGCGAATCTCTTCCCCCTCAGCACCGTGAAATGAACCCCGGATCGACACATGGTTTCCGGCCATAAGGGTGACCGCAACACATTGGAGCAATAAAACCAGGCAAAACTTTTTCATGGGAAGCGGGCACATGACCTTCACGTGACCAGACCGGTAAACAGATGAACCGTTATATATCCCTTAGTTAATCAAGCAGATAGGGTGATATATCCAGACCCTCGGGAATAAACGGTGTGGCGTCTCCACCGTGCCGGACGATGTCACGAACAATATTGGAATTCAAAGCAGTATATTCGGGCGTGGTCAAAAGGAACACCGTTTCTACCCCGGGCAACATCTTCTTATTGACTTGTCCGATACTCCTCTCAAACTCAAAATCCGCCGAAGTCCTGAGTCCCCTGAGAATAAACCCCGCGTTCATTTTTTTACACACGTCCACGGTCAATCCTTCATAGGTGATCACCTCAATTTGCGGATAATCCTCAAAAACTTTGGATATCCATTTTTTTCGCTCACTCAGCGGGAAAAAGTGCTTTTTCTGCTCATTGATCCCGATGGCAATGATGATCTTATCAAACAATGGAAGAGCCCGTAGAATAATAGATTCATGCCCTTTTGTGATCGGGTCAAAAGATCCGGGAAACAAGGCAATTTTTTCCATATATGCAGTGTCTTGATAATTGATAAATAACAAGCGTTTTCTAAATCAAGTGATCAAAAATAGGAAAAAATACGGAGGCTTTAGCCGGATGTTTCAAAGAAGCTGAAATGCACCTTGCTGTATCTTTTTTTCCGGATAAAAAAAGGATGGTCATCAAAGCTTGTATTGGCTCCGTGCTCTATAATTAACCCCCCTCCTTCAGTAAGCAGTTTCCGGCTGAATACTTCATCTGGGATCCGGGTGATTTCAGCCATTTCATAAGGAGGATCGGCAAATATTATGTCAAACCCGGTACTGCACGCAGACAGGTAACGAAATGCATCCGCCCTGACCGGAACCAGGTTATCCAGGTCAAGCTGTTCTTTGACTTGCCGGATAAAACGGTAACACCCGGGGTTGTTATCCACCGACACCACCTCCACGGCTCCACGCGAGGCAAATTCAAAGGAGATGCTCCCGGTGCCTGAAAAAAGGTCCAGTATCTGTAAAGATTCAAAGTCAAAGTGATTGTTCAGAACATTGAACAACGCTTCTTTGGCTTTATCTGTGGTGGGGCGCACAGGAAGAGAAGCCGGAGGATGAATCAATCGCCTTTGATGTTGACCACCGATTATCCGCATATGTTCAGGTTTAGCAGATTGAAATAGTAGTGATGAGGAACTTCCTCAAAAACCGGGCTATACAAAAACATATCATTACGGCGGGGAAAAGAAACCTCCCGGAAAAACCCTTTTAACGTCTCAAAGCCCGGTGAGTCCATTCCCAGCTCCCCAATCACCATTAAACTGTGTTTCCCGGCTTCCATCTTATGTTGCTCCAGTAAGTAAAACAAATAATAAAGAAGGTCATCAAATCTCTGGTAAGGAAATGAATGATAATACTGAAGCTGATCATTACGGATAATGAGCAGTTCAAAATGCTTGGACCGCATGTGTAACACAATATCCGCATCCCATTTTTCCAGCTTTCTGGAAGCGAGTACGTTTTCAATCAGCCCTGACCCATAGTGCCTGATCCTGCATCCCGGCAGCATTTTTTCTATAAAATCGGCCAGGTCTTTCGGGATAGAGTAGACCCCGTATCCATCCATCACATGAAGCCTGTCTGACCAGATGTAGTGGTTACCGGGGACAGGAGCACAGAATGAAAAAACGGCCTCTTTCTCATCAGGGTTGTATGTGGCGGAAGGAACCAATACCAGGGGCGGAGAATAATAGGAAATAGTTACTTTCTGATAGTCTTTACCAGAGAGGGGATTCTTTGTAAGGAAATAACCAAGATGAGAAACCGGATCCACTTCCCATGGAGCCTGCTCTATACGGTGATCTTCCAGCGCCAGGAATTTGTACCGGTCTGCATCCATCACCGAAAAAACAAATCCATCGGGCAGCAGCTCGATGGATAAGTTCTTTTTGTTTTCCGGGATGGATAATGTCGCATCATCAAGGATGCGTAGCGTGTTCCGCAGGGAATCAGCCATAAAAAATCAGCAGCTATTGATTTTACTCCCAGTTTCCGTCCAGCACGGCTTCAATCATTGAACCGACTCTGAGGCCTTCTTCCCTTGTATAATAGACCCGCCAGTCATCGAGATCGCTCATGTAAATATGTGGCTCCACCGAAGCTTCAAATACAGGCAGTTCTGTCAGCCCGCGTTCAATCATACTGGCATCCATTCTGAAACGCTCACCGCCACTATAGGGAACATACGGAAGAGAATCAATAGGGTATCGAGCCCTTCGCAGCAGACTGTCGCGCACAGCAACCCAGATTGTGTCACGCTCAACAATGCCCATTCTGACAGCTTCTGTTTCCGTAAGTGTATCCGGAACTGAACCAATGGCACGAATCACTGTCAGTGAATCCTGTTTGTAAAAATCCACCAATGAATCCAGGTCAGCGGTAAATCTCTGATGACGAGATCTGTGGGCACGCTGCACCTCACGGATGTCTTTTAAACGCTGAATGATCTCACCTTCTCGTTGCTGTACCTCCTGGCGGAAGCGAACGGGCTCCATGATGCTGTCATATATCAGATAACCAAGAACTACAATTACAATGGCCAATGCAACTTGAATAACTGTTTTCATAGAATATGTCTTGTGTTGTTTTTGTGAATATGCAAAGTTAAAATAATAAATAATGAAATCAAGAAGATTATTAACGGGATTTGATTTGCCGCCCAAAAACAACTGCCATGACCATTTCCCGCAACACAACTGCAAATATTCAAAAAATTTTTAAAATTCCTCTTACTTTTGAGAAAAAAATTATGTTCCGGAGAAATACGCTTACAGAGCTGGCTATAAATTTACTTTCCCGTTGCGGTGTGAGCCATGCCGACGCAAAAGTAACAGCCCGTGTACTGGTTGCTGCCGAAATGCGCAACATCCCGTCGCATGGCCTCCTGCGCCTGCCCGATTACATCCGTATGCTTCGAACCGGCAGGATTAATCCCGCGGGAAATCCCGTAATTACTCACCAGAGCCCTTCCACAGTTACCCTCAACGGCGACAACAGCCTCGGGCCTGTAGCTGCCTCCGGGGCAATGGATCTGGCCATTGAGAAAGCAGGGGAAGCAGGAACGGGCTGGGTGGCAGTAGAAAACAGCAATCATTTTGGCATTGCTGGTTTTTATGCCATGCAGGCCCTTGAACATGACATGATCGGCATTTGCATGACCAACGCCAACCCACTGGTCGCCCCAACTTTTTCGGCCGAAGGGTTGCTGGGAACCAATCCTTTGGCTATAGCCATCCCCGCAGGCAATGAGCCCCCGGTTGTGGCTGACTTTGCGACCGCTTCCATCGCCAGGGGAAAGGTAGACATGCTGGTTAAACAGGGAAAACCCATAGAAAAAGGTTTTGTGCAGGATGAATTTGGTAAAATAAGTACAGATCCTTCGATCCTTACCCGTGGAGGTGCCATTCTTCCGCTTGGAAGCAGCAGGGAGTTCGGCAGTCACAAAGGCTACTGTATGGCGGCTGTGACGGATATCCTGTCGGCTGTCCTTTCCGGGGCCAATTTCGGACCTTTTGTCCCCCCGTCCGTTGCATGGTTGCCGGTGAAAGAAAATCTTCCGGGAAGAGGCACAGGCCACTTCATTGGTGCCATGCGAATAGATGCCTTCAGGCCGGCAGACGAATTCAAAAGCAATATGGATCACTGGATACAGACATTCAGAAAAGCCAGGCCATCTCAGGGTCAGGATAAAGTATTGATACCAGGAGACCCGGAAAGAGCGGCCGAGGCCATCAATTTCAACACAGGTGTACCCTTGCTGGAAAAAGTAAAAGAAGAGCTGAAGGAATTGTGCGGAGAGCTGAATGTGGAATACCCCCCGGAAGATAATTAGTTCAGGAATTCACAAGAATCGTTACTACTGGAAGGATCTGTCCATGTGGTGCGTTCGGCGTGTAAGTTTTAAATCCTGCAACATACTTGCCTTCACACGGATTGTAAAGTTATAACTCTGTCGGAATCCCATCGGAATCCAGTTGAATGTCATCTCCCAGCAGTGAAGATCCCGGTACACGTCAATGGAAGTATAGGTCAGGTCATGGTTTTCAAAATCATACCCTGTGCGGAAGCCAATCCGCCAGTTCGGGGTAAGGTACACATCCCCCCGCAATGACAGGTTTTGCACATAATTCCTGTCCATCCTGTCCTGTGCATGCATATATCGCGAATTATAGTTAAAAGAATAGCTCATGGTTAAATTCCATGGCACCGAATAATCCACACCATTCACAACGGGAACTTCCATCATTTCTTCTTCCGGTCCTTCCCTGAGACCTTCTCCGTTACCAGGCTGCATTCCATTGCCATTCCTTCCATGGGCCAACCCTTCCCGCATCCCTTCACTGCCGGTTCCTTCAGAGGGTTCCGCGTCAGAACTGAATGTATAGTTCAGATTCAGCGACCAGCTCGTATTATTCAGCTGCAATAGTTTATTCTGCTCACTGATCAGGAAGCGGTTGATCCTTCTGCCATTATCATCCAGCATATATGGGGTCCATGTACTGGAATAAGTAATATCAAAGTTTCCAAGCAAGCGGGTTCTTCCGCTAAGGCGGATGTCTGAAAAATTGAGGGAATCTCTGGCCAGGTCGTAGCCGCCTGATATGGAAAAATTGTCAATCAGCACCATTTTACGCTCTTCCCCGTCGGGATCATCCCTGTCGCGTAACTTCATCTCAAGGTTATTGGTGAGCGAAAAGCTGATATTGCCAGACCGGCCGGCCGGAGGGCCGCCGAACAAACTTCCTTCAAAAATGGCATATTGCACATTTTCTTCCCGGTGCTCGTCATAATATTCACGGTAATAGCCCCAGAAAGGATCGGCAAAGTCAGGACGGAGGGAAAACCCGATATTGGGAGACAATACATGGCGTACTGCAGATATCCTGCCCGAGTCAAACTGCATAATACCATAAAGCCGGGTACTCAGCCCGGCCGACAGGCTGAAATCACGTATGGCCTCAAAGCCGGAGACTTCTCTCTCCCTGACATCCCCGTATATGGTATCATTCCCTGCTATCTGCACCGCCTCATCATCCCACTCTTTCCTGATGGTACTGAAATACCATCGCTCGTTGTAATTAATGCTGGTGTTAAAGTTAAAATGATTCAGCACCCTGGTGGAGAAAGAAACAGGAATGTCATGACGTACCCCGTGTCTGAAGTTTTCCAGCGCTACACTGGTAAACAAGAGACTGTCGGCAATATTGAGCTCATTTCTGGCACGCATACTGTAATTTACATTGATGTCTTCGTACCAGCGCTGTCGTCCTCCCCTGCCACGGTCAAACGGATTGAACCTGCTAACGCTGAATGTAAGTTCCGGAAGACTCAGGTCGACACGGCCTGTATTGGTGTTCTGGCTGTGCCGCATGTTGGCGGAGAAGTTATAACGGCCATCCCAGTTCCTGGAATAAGAAATATTGGAAGAAAACGTATTGGAAAGGTAATCCTGATCTGACACTGGGTTAAACCTGCTTGCCTCGCGGCTTCCGGCATTCACGCTGGCACGGAAGGTCCGCGAAGGATGCGCTTCCCGGGCCTGATTATGGCTCCATGTTACACGGAAATCCCTGCTTCGCTCATAACCTGGGAGATTCTCCTCTCCCAGCACATTAATGGCATACGACAGGTTCACAGAGCCACTGTAACGGTACCTGACATTATAATTGGACCCCGCACGTAAAGCCCAGCTCCCCCTTGAATAGATATCCCCGCGTATTGAAAGATCCAAATAATCGTTAATCCCCCAGTAAAATCCGCCATTCTCCAAATAAAAGCCTCGTTCCCGGCTCTCTCCGTAAGAAGGGATCAGAATTCCGGAGGCCTGCCCCCGTTTATTTGGAAAAAACCCAAAAGGCACAAACAAAGGAGTTGGGACGCCCTGTATGACCAGGTATGCAAGACTTGACACAATCTTGTCATTGGGGATAATTTTTGCACGGCGAAACTCAATATGAAAATGGGGGTCCGGATCATCGCAAGTTGTATATTTTCCATCAGCCACATGAACCTCACGGGTTGGCTGGATTTTAACCACATCTCCATGCACAAAACCTTCTGCTTCCTCGGTAATAACGCCAATGGTCCGCCCCCTACTTGTTTCAAAATTATAACGAAGTTCTTCTGACTGGAAACTCTGCATATCTTCTGTAAAAACAGGAAACCCCTGCATTACCCCCAAAGAATCGGGCAAGCCCGTAGCGAAGAGTTCATTATTATTGAAGTCTATTTCGATGTAATCGGCAACCAGGTGCGTGTTTTCATAGGTCAGTTCTCCGTTACCGTATATATATACTTTACGATTACGAAGATCATGAAAAATGGTATCCTCGGCAGAATAATCAACCCTGGCATCCAGGATGACCGCTGACCCGGTCATCCTTTCGTTATCAGGACCAGGGATGGTATCGCTGATCACCTCTGTTGTATCATTGAGACCCACAGGGAAAGCAACCTCCTGTTGCCTGCCACTGGAATGCAAATCAGCAGGAATTGCAAACACGCCGGCTGCATGCAGAAACAAGACACTCAACAGTATAAAAAACTTGAATATGAAGTTTGCACGCAAAGTGATAAATGTTATTTTTGTAGTATTGCATCCCGCTAACAGCAAAGCACCTATAAATATAATCAGCGGACAAGCATGGCAAAACTAATGAAAATTCGCATATTTTTAGTGAAACGTTTTCCCCTGGTTTTTGGTATATTACTCCTGTTGGCCGCTACACCTGCTGCCGCCACAGGCATGCAACCGGAAAAAAACTGGACGGTGGTCATTGACCCCGGTCACGGGGGGAGAGCCCCCGGAGCAATCGGGCGCCAGGCGAAAGAAAAGGATATAGCGCTGGCCATTTCCCTGAAACTGGGGGAGTATATCAATGAGTATTTGCCCGATGTGAATGTCATATTCACCAGGGAAACTGATATTTCTGTCGGGCTCCAGGAGCGTGCACAGATTGCCAATGAGAAAAACGCGGACCTCTTTATTTCCATCCATGCAAACAGTGCATCTTCTCCCAGGGCAAGGGGAACAGAAACATTTGTCATGGGTTTGCACCGGAGCCAGGCCAACCTTGAAGTGGCAAAAAGGGAGAACAGAGCCATCCTTTACGAGGATGACTACGAAGAGACATACGACGGGTTTAACCCCGACTCTCCCGAGGCAAACATCATCTTTGCACTTTATCAGAATGCACACCTTGAACAAAGCCTGGAAATGGCATCACTGGTTCAAAGCCAGTTCAGGGACAGGGCAAGAAGGATTGACCGGG
>PWHO01000202.1 GCA_003555385.1 Bacteroidales bacterium | reverse complement strand
ATAGGCTTCATGAGATTGAAGAAGTTTTTAATAATGAATTTATCGAATTATACGGTTTGAATGACGAATTAACACCTGATGTTCCATTAGAAGAAATCACCATCCTTAAAGACGAACTCGACCGCAAAGCCCTTTCCAAACTCAACAAAAAACTCAAACGTGACCCCGAAACCCACTTAGTAACCAACTACGATGGAATTGAACTGCCCTTTATTGCCAGTGAAATCATGGCGCAGTTTATCAGTTATTCGGTGGGGTGCATGTTTGGTCGATATTCTTTGGATAAAGAAGGGTTGATACTTGCCAATCAAGGTGAAACAATTCATGATTATGATGATAAAGTTATTGCCAAAAAAATTGCAATTGATAGTTCTGATGACCCGAATAGGAAAATTGCACGTATACCAAAAATCACCTTTCAGCCTGACTATGACAACATCATCCCCATACTTGATGATTACTGGTTTGCAGATGGGATTGTCGGAAGATTTCATGAGTTTTTGAAGGTTACTTTTGGAGAGGAAAACTTTAGCAAAAACCTTGCTTTTATTGAAGAAAAAATTGGAAAAGACATTCGCAAATACTTCCTGCGTGATTTCTATGCCGACCATATCAAAAGATACAAGAAACGTCCTATTTATTGGATGTTTTCATCACCCAAGGGTTCTTTTAATGCCTTGATTTATATTCATAGATACACTCCAGATACAGTAAGCAATATTCTGAATAAATACCTGAAAGAATATATAGGCAAACTAAAAACCAAAAAAGAACACTTGCAGCATGTGCAGGTAAGTGGTTCGGCAGCAGAAAAAGCCAAAGCACTTAAAGAATCAGAAGGCATAGAAAAGATTTTAGTGGAATTGCAGGAATATGAACGTGATGTACTCTACCCCCTGGCAACAGAACGTGTTGAAATCGACTTGGATGATGGAGTGCTGGTCAATTATAACAAATTTGGCAAAGCCGTAAAAGAAGTGGCAGGACTGAATGATAAAAAAACTAAAGATAAGGTAAGGAAGTTTGATTGGATTGATGTGACGCAAATAAGGTAAAACTGAGCATAAATATAGTGAATAAACAAGCTGCATACCGGCACATAGAGAACATTGCAAAGCCTTTGAGCAACTATTGCAATGTTGAGGTTCATAAGTTTGGGGTAATTACCTCTGAAGACATTGGCGATAATGTAGAAAATGAATCTATATGGGTTGATGGATGGGATTTCACAGCATGGATTATTTTTAATAAATCTGTTTCTAATGCTGAGATAGAAAAATGCAAAAGATTTCTTTCACGAGATGTTTATTCAAAGCAAATCAATTTATCTGGCTCATTAGTTTCTAAAATATACTTTGGAGAGGGGTTTCAATATTTTGCATCTAATTCTATAAGTTCAACTTTGCACCCATCAACAAGTGAAAGCCAAATAGGTAAACTTGAAACAAAAATAACAATTCCAGCATGGGTTGATAACATTGTAACCCAAAACATGGGAGGAACTTATGCTCCCGATTATAAAAAGTTCGCTCGTAACTTAAATCTTAGCTATAACGAAGCAAAGGTTTATCTTGCTACATATGGAATGCGAAGCTTCGGCGAGGCAAAAATCATCATGTCTAATTTAATATCCAACAACGCTATAAGGTCTTCATGGTCTTCGGAGCATCAAATTAATATTCTGGACTTTGGATCCGGAACCGGTGGCAATCTTGCCGCAATAATTGTCGCTATTAATGAGGCATACACTACTCCTCCTAAATTGAAAATTCTCTCGGTTGATGGAAATGAGAACATGTTGGCACTCCAAAAAGATTTTCTTGAAAGAATTATTTCTCACTATAATGCAGATGTTGAGATAGAATATCTTCATCATAGAGTTACTTCATTGGAAGATCTTATGGAACTTGCATCAATAGCAGATGATGATTACCACTTGATTACATCGTTCAAGTGCTTATCAGAAATTGTGAGCTTTCCGAAAATCTACTATGAGTTTGCAAAAGCTATTTCAAAACGTTTACACGATAAAGGCATTTTGCTAATCCTTGATGTAACAACCAAGGACAATCTTCCGCAATTTAATCCAATACTTATGAATCAAGAATTAAGGAGTTTGGAGAGAGAGAGTTCTCTTAAGACCTTAATTCCCATTTCTTGTTATCTGAATTCAGCAAACTGCGATGTAGAATGTTTTGGGCAAAAACAATTTCTTATTTCTCACTCTTTAAACAAAAAATATGATATCTCAAAAGTATATTATCGGGCTCTTGGACACCAATCATTTGTAAAACAAGTACATAACAGGACAAGCAAAGGCCGCTTCCTGATTAAATGGCGCTATAATCTTGACGGAATCAGCCAAGGAGACGGAGTTTGTAAACACTGCGGAGATCAAACAATTAATATAGATGCTTATTACTTAAAAAACAATTAATATGAAATCATGGAAAAAAGAGTTTATAATCAATGATGATGGAAATAGAGTTGAAGCAATATTTCCGGAAATTATTTCTGCCAGCAGATCAACTGATATACCGGCATTCCACAGTAAATGGTTTTTTAATCGTTATGAAAAAGGTCATCTGGCATGGATTAATCCTTTTAACCGCAAACTCCAATATGTCGGATTTAAGGATACTCGCCTAATAGTATTTTGGACAAAAAACGCAAGCCCAATTATGAAGCACCTTCCATTGCTTGATGAACAGGGTGTTGGTTATTATTTTCAATATACTCTAAATGATTATGAGGCCGAAGGATTGGAACCTAACGTACCTTCATTAGACAAACGAATTGTCAATTTTCAGGAATTATCAAAACAGATAGGAAAACAAAGAGTTATATGGCGCTTTGACCCACTAATACTTACTGAAAACCTCAGCATAAAAACTCTCTTACAGAGAATTAAAACAATTGGTGATGAGCTTTTAGGATTCATTGAAAAGTTAGTAATTAGTTTTGCAGATATTAAAGCCTACAGAAAGGTGCAAAATAACCTTAAGGCAACTTCGGCAAGAGAGTTTTCTGTTAAAGAGGTTGAAGAGTTTGCAAAAGAGCTACAAGGGTTAAATAAAAACTGGGGATATGATATATCCACCTGTGCTGAAGAATTCAAACTTGAAAGGTTTGGGATTAAGCATAATCGTTGCATTGATGATGAGCTGATAGTAAAATTGTTTAGAAGAGACAAAAAATTAATGAGTTTTCTAGGCTATGAGGGTGCGGAGCAGGCAACTTTATTCAGCGAAGACGAATATCAACCAAATCCCAAGCTAAAAGATAAAGGACAACGTGCAGTTTGTGGATGCATTATTAGCAAAGATGTGGGCATGTACAACACTTGCAATCACTTATGCACATATTGTTATGCAAACAGCTCAGAGAATGTGGTAAAAAAGCACTTACACCATCATGATTCAAATTCAGAAACAATTATTAACCTTGAAAATCTATAATTATGAGTGGAGATTCATGGCATATTGATGAAGATCAATTAGACGAGTATCAGCTTGATGTATTGCGTGGAGCACCAGATGAGTCTTCTTTCATTGTAACCGGTTGCGCAGGAAGCGGAAAGACAAACCTTGCGATCTGGAAAGCTCAGGACATTCAATCGAACAACAAGGGAAGTTTCCTTTTAATTGTTTACACTAAGGCATTGCGCATTTTTATTGAAGATGGAATTAAGAATGCTGAAATAAACCGTGACAGGGTTATGCATTATAAACTCTGGAAAAGAAGAGATATGCCATCTGCCGATTATATAATTGTTGATGAAGCACAGGATTTTACGAATGCTGAAATCAATGAGTTTAAATCCAAAGCAAATACAGCTTTAATACTATACGGAGACAAGAATCAACAAATTTATAAGGGGTTTGGTAACAGGGAGGACATTGTTGACTTGCATGTGTTAATAAGTAATAACGCAGACTTCCCTTATCATTTTGATTTGATGCTCAATCACAGACTACCGAAGAAAATTGCAGAAATTGCTGAATTGCTGCTTGAAAATGGTGACGATAATCCTTTATCAAGATACTGCACTGATGAAGGGGGAGACAAACCAATATTGAGGGAATTCAATAATCCCAAAGAACAGTACGATTATATTATAAATAAAATTGAAACAGAACAATTAACTCATGTTGGTATATTACTACCCTTCAGAAAAAATATAAACGAAGTGTACGAATATTTTCGGAATAAAAATCAAAATGTTCAGGCACGCATTAATGATTATGAGGCAGGTGATATTGAATTAGCAGACTTGGAGTTTAACTCTCCCATAGTGCCTAAGATAATCACATATCACAGTTCAAAAGGACTACAGTTTCAACATGTGTTTTTACCTGATTGCAGTCTTAGCTTTGATAAATTTAAGCCATCTCTTTATGTTTCAATGACAAGATCATGCGAAACCTTGTTAATATCTTATTCAAACTATTTATCGCCATACATTGAAAGTATTCGTAATTTATTAGATGAATCAGACGATATGCATTCCGGAAACATTTCCAGAGATGATTCCTCAAGTAATTATAGTGATTATGATTTACCATTTTAAAACAAATAAACATGCTTTATATTCCAGTAAGATCATTCAATTTTAACAGTATTTTTGCCACTGAAAGTATATCTCCTTATGCTTTCTATGCCAAAAGACAGTTTGGTATGAAAAGTTTTGACAGCTTGGATTTTAACCAATTCAAAAACTCAATACTGCTATTTGATAAAATAGTGCATATTGACCATAAGCCTGTCAATTCGAACGATTTCATCTTTTATATAGGCGTTGATGAAAACCAATTAGATAAACAGTTTTTGAAAACTGATGATCATGGTGCGTATAAGTCATACCTTTACTCAAATACTATATATTTTGAGTCAAAAAAAACCTGCTTTATTTTTTATAACCCGGAGGATAAGCAAACAGCAATAAATGATTCAAAAAGAAACCTTAAAACCAAATTAGTAGAACATTATCATGATTCATTTAAATTGATTTCGGAAAGTATAAGCAGCAATGCTGTCTCTTTACAGGATTTACCTGATAATGATTCTGTGCTCTGCGAAAATTGTATTGAAAAAGACAAGAAAATAAATAAGTTAAAAGGGTTTCTATATTTATTCCTATATGGATGGCTTAAAAGTTATCCGATACAACTGGTTAAACTTGAAGCCTTAACAATGGATTTGTACAACGGCACAAAAGCTTTGCTTAACGATTTAGTTATGAATTCGTCAGATAATAACTTTAATAATTCAGTAATAACTAAAAATATAAGCAATCTTGAAAGTAAGGTCGAAATCATTAGAAGCTTTTTGCCTGAAGTTGAAAAACTTAAAGAGAGTATGATAACTGAGCATTTTTTAGCAACAAACGAAAAAAAAATGCCGTCATCACTAAAAAACATATATGATTGGTTCAAAGAATTTTCTTCAGGTAAGCTTCCGGATAGTTATGAAAAGGCATCATCATCAACAGGTATTTTTCTTAATTTAGATAGCTTTATTGATAATATAAGCAGGTTGCTTAAAGAACTTAAAGAAGAGAAATCAAAAAGTAAGTTGGAACCTTTAAGTAATGAAGTTGAAAAAATCTTCAAGTCCTTTACTGATGAAATTAATTCGCTGAAGGACAAAATTAAAGCTAAACAGAAATATAAACTGCCCGAAATGCATAAGTTCTCGGATAACGGAGAAATACTTGATATAAAAGTTGATTGTGAGTTTGATAAGGAGCGATACTTAATTATTGCAAACAAATTAATCAATGATAGCTCTTACAATGGCCTAAATATTGCCGAAAAAAAAGCTGATTTGCTTAATTCAATGGCAAGTTTATTGAAAGAAGAGTACGGGGAAGAGTATATTTCTAAAGAAGATAAAAAATATCTAAACAGCCTTTATAAACTTTTAAAGAGAAAGCCATCAAACTTTAATATACAAAACACAAGTGATGTATTTTTAAAAAGTCTTGCAACTTTTTTGTTAAATCCGGAAGACCTCACAAAACTTGAATTTTTAATAAACAACAATAAAATTAAAGATAAATCAATAGCCTTAGGCTTATGGGGTGCAATTTATGGTTTCTCTGCAATTCCAAGAACTATCTTTGAAATAATTCAAAACCTGCTTAAGCCAGGTGAGATTAATATTCTCAATAAATTAGCTATCGAGAAATTGCAAATAACAACAATAAAAACATATAAAACTACTATTTCTGATAGAGAAAAATCAAAAGTAAAAGATAAAGATGAGCAATTTATTGTAAAAGACAAAAAAGACGGACAAAAGGAAGAAGAAAAAAGATCTATACAAAAAGAAGATAAGCCTGATAAGACGGATAATATTAACCCAAAAACTCCTAAAGAAAATCTTGTTGAGCTTTTTAAGGAAAACAACAAGCCAAGAACAGTAAAAGAGATTAAAGAAATCTTGCCTGGTCAATTAAATGAAAATACTTTAAGAAAAATGCTCAAATCACCTCCTTTTATTGAAGTAGGAAAAAAAAGAAACACCAAAACATATAAGCTTGGTGATAGTGAAAGCAAGTCTCTAAATTACAATCAAACCGGCAAGCAGCTTCGTTTAAATGACAATAACAATGAATAAAATAGAGGAGGCATTATCAAAATTATTTACAAAGCATCGTATCATTTTCTGGTACGATGAAAATAAAGAACTCAGGGAGCAATTCAATGAGTTGCAGCTTGATAATATTGAAAAGATTGTTGTGGAAAATAATGAGTTTTATATTAAATACCTCACTAATAAAGAAAAGCCAAGCACCAAATTTCTTCTTTATTTTCCATATATAAAACCTGCAAACACTGATAATTGGTTGCTTGATATGGAACTGGCATATTATGTCTTTAAAACCAAGCAAGAGGCTATGTATGCTCAGGAATTGGAACTTGAATTTGAATTTACTGATTTAATAAGCCAGTATATTGAATTTTTCAAAAACAAAGAACGCAGGGCATACTTAAAAGAACTTTTAAATAAGGATGATGACCACCAAGCTATAAGGTATAAAATGTTGTCAGTTCTATTTAATACGAATAATTTAACCCTTGTTTCTTTCATTCAGGCACATGCCTCAGCATTTAATGACGGCAATGAAAAATATGATAGAGAATTAGCAAGATACAACCTGAAAGACTTCTATTGGAATGAAATATCCAGACAATATGGCTATACCAGTGATAATCCTTCAATATATGAGTTTCTTATCGAAGTGTTTAATGCAAACTTCTCTTTAAGGAAAAGCAATGGCATTACTAAAGAGTCCAAGCTGCTTATAAATATATGGAAGGATTCAATATCACACCAGTCAGCATATAGGTTATTATCCAACAGAATCGCTAAAGACCTTCAAGTTGAAGATATCCTTAACGAGGGAAGCATTGACGAGATAATTCAAGATGATTTATTTGAATTAATTGATAAAAGAATCATTTCTGAATTGGTTAAAATGATTTGTGATGAAGGAATTTCAAATGATAAGTTAAACCAAATTGTAAAGCAAAGAGAAAACAAATATTGGTATAGGGACTATGTAGACTTTTATCATGCCATAGTATATGCTATGCAAATGATAATAAGCATTAGGAAAGAAGGTAAAACAAAAATGGAAACCCTGATTGATGGGATTAATAAATATGCTCAAAGCCTTTACAAGGTTGATTATTATTATAGGAAATATTTATTTTACTACAGAAAAGCAAAGCAGAATAAAGTATTGCAACCATTAACAGAAAAAGTTGAAAAAGTATATAGTAATGACTGGCTGCTAAGTTATGGAAGTAATTGGCAGAAAGTTGTTGATGCAAATGAAACTTGGCATAATGAATTCTGGGTATCTCAGCATAGATTTTTTACCGACCATGTAAAACCTTTTATTGAAAAACAACAAAGATTATTTGTTATCATATCTGATGGGTTAAGATATGAGTGCGGTTATGAATATCTTAAAAAAATTCAATCAGAAAAACGATTTGAAGGTGAATTGAAACACATGGTATCTATGCTTCCATCATACACCCAATTGGGAATGGCAGCATTGCTTCCGCATGAAAATATCAGCATACAGCCGGAATCTGAAAATGTTGTAATTAATAATCTATCAACCCAAGGAGTAGAGGCAAGAAGCAAGATTTTACAGCAATTTTCTGGAGTAAGGGCAACTGCAATTAATGCAGAAGATTTTATGAAGATGAACTCGTCAACTGATGGAAGAGGGTTTGTAAAGCAATATGATTTAATATACATATATCACAATAGAATTGATAAGGTTGGTGATGACAAAACATCTGAAGATAAAGTTATTGAAGCAGTAGAGCAGGAAACAGATTACTTAATGGACTTGATCAAGAAAATTGCCAATATGAATGGAAATAACATATTTGTAACATCAGATCATGGTTTTCTTTACCAACATAATGAACTTGCAGAAAGTGATTTCTCAATAGCAGATGTCTCTGGCAATATTTGGAAAGAATCAAGAAGGTATATTATAGGAAAAAGCTTAAAAGGTGACAATAATACCAAGCATTATACAGCAAAACAATTAAATATTTCAGGTGATGCTGAAATATTAATTCCAAAATCAATTAACAGGATACGAATTAAGGGTTCTGGGTCAAGATATGTTCATGGTGGAGCTTCACTTCAAGAAGTCGTTATCCCCCTGTTAAAAGTCACCAGAACACGTCAGGATACAACATCCCAGGTAGATGTTGATGTTATAAAATCAACAAACAAAATAACAACAAATATTTTGGCAGTTTCATTTCTGCAAACAGAATTAGTTAGTGATAAAGTTTTCCCACGTCAGATAAGAAGTGCTATTTATGCAGAAGATGGAGAAATTCTTAGTGACCTGTTTACATATAACTTTAATGTAATGGAGGGTACTGAAAGAGTGAGAGAAGTTAAACATAGATTCCAGCTTAGTTCTAATGCCAGTGGAAAATATAAAAATCAAAGAGTAAAACTTATACTTGAAGAACCTGTAGCAGGTACAAACAAATGGAAACAATATAAAGAATACTATTATACTCTTAATATTTCATTTACAAACGATTTTGACGATTTTTAGTATGAACGAATTAGATAAAAAAATCAATCAGCATTTTGCTGGCAAAGTAGTCAGAAAAGACCTTACCAAACTGGTAAAAGGTAATGCTATTGTTCCAACGTATGTTTTAGAATATCTTCTTGGGCAATATTGTGCTACTGACGATGAAGAAACAATCCAACAAGGCGTGGAAACAGTGCGAAATGTTATTTCCAAACACTTTGTTCACAGGGATGAAGCTGAAATTGTTAAATCAACAATCAAAGAAAAAAACTCTCATCGCATTATTGATAAAGTTTCTGTTAGCCTTAATGAAACAAAAGGAACTTATGAAGCAACCTTTGGAAATTTAAATATTAAAAAAGTTTTCGTTGATACAAAAACAATTAAAGAACACCCCAAGTTATTATCAGCAGGTGTTTGGTGTATTACAACCTTATCTTTTTTTGTAAGTGAGGAAAAAGGTGTTTCTCCTTGGATTATTGAAAGCATAAAGCCTATTCAGTTATCAAATGTAGATGTTGATGAATATAAAAAAGAAAGGGCAGCATTTACAAAAGAAGAATGGATGGATTTGTTAATGCAAAGCATTGGTCTTGTTCCAGAGCAATTCAATTTCAGGTCGAAACTCAATCAGTTATCAAGACTGATACCTTTTTGTGAAAACAACTATAACTTCATTGAGCTTGGGCCAAAAGGTACAGGGAAATCACACCTTTTTACAGAACTTTCACCACACGGCATACTTGTTAGCGGTGGTGAGGTTAGCATACCAAACCTATTTGTAAACAACACTACAGGAAGGATTGGACTTGTAGGTTACTGGGATGTAATTGCAATGGATGAATTTGCAGGTAGCAGGAAAAAAGGCGACCCCAAACTAAAGGATATCATGCAAAACTATATGGCAAATAAGACTTTTTCACGTGGTAAAGATGTTTTTGGAGCTTCTGCTTCTATGGCTTTTATTGGTAACACAGAACATTCAGTGCCATATATGCTTAAGCATAGCGACTTGTTTGAAGCATTGCCCAAAACATTTCATCATTCTGCTTTTTTAGACAGGATGCACTGCTATATGCCAGGCTGGGAAGTTGCAAAACTGAGAAGT
>PWHO01000094.1 GCA_003555385.1 Bacteroidales bacterium | reverse complement strand
TAGCCAGGCCACCCACATTGATAATGGAATACTGTTTTTCCCGGACAAGCCGGCGAAGGGATACTTTAATGTTTGGATTCATATCGTTATTAGCTTTTTGTTTGTTCTTCCACTCCGACTTTTTCAATAACGCTGTAAAACTATGCGCCCTGTAAAAATCAATCAAACAACATGCTATAAAGCTATTTGCTCTCATTGTCAGACGGTTGCAAGTTATTTACTCAGACACCAAATGCACGCTGCCGAACAACCCTGTTCGCATACGTACACATGCGACGATGCATACGCATCTGATCATATAACCCCCATCGTATTTGGAACTAAAAGATATTTTCCATATTTTAGCTATTCATATTTATATAAACCCAAAACAACGCTGTCATGACACACACATTACCCAAGCTACCTTATTCCCCGGAAGCACTCGAACCCCATATCTCAAAAAAGACCATTGAATATCATTACGGGAAACATCACATGACCTATGTGAAAAAGCTCAATGACCTGATACCCGGTACCCCTTTCGAGGAATCAAGCCTGGATGAGATTGTGATAAAGGCAGACGGCGGAGTTTTCAACAACGGTGCACAGGTGTGGAATCACACTTTTTATTGGGAAGGTTTCTCCCCGAATGGGGGCGGAGAACCCGAAGGAAAGCTAAAAGAAGCCATAGAGGCGAAATTTGGATCTTTTGAAAAGTTCAAAGAAGAATTTACCGGAGCAGCCACAACATTATTCGGATCAGGATGGACATGGCTGGTCAGGAATCAGGACGGAAAGCTGGAAATTGTAAAAACGGGCAATGCCGGCAATCCGCTGCGTGACGGCAAAACACCCCTGCTCACATGCGACATGTGGGAGCATGCGTTCTACCTCGACTACCAGAACAGAAAACCTGAATACCTGGCTGCATTCTGGAAAATTGTTGACTGGAACAAAGTGGCAGGCCGGTTATAAAAAAAACCTTTTCCATCCATTATATCTAAAGGGTGGCGATGTAAATTACGTTAAGGGCTGTTAAAATGTGTTAAGTATGGGTTTAATCTTTATTTCCATCTTACCTTTGTAAAGAGGGTTCAACCATCGTGGGTTAAAGAAAGATGAAAAAAAGATTTATCATACTGGTGGTAATTGCGATTACCATCTCATTGGTAGGCTTACTGGGTATCCAGCTTTACTGGATAAGCAATGCCGTGGCCATCAAAGAGGTGAATTTCGACCGGGGAGTCAGTGAAGCAGCCACCCGGGCCATCAACCAGTTTAATAAACAGGAACTTGCCCGTAAAATGATGGAGCAGCAGGAACGCAGCCGTCACCTGAACCAGCTGACACAGATGCTTGACTCCCTCAATCAGCTTTATTACAATCGTATTTTTTTTCAGCAGGGTGAAGCTGCCCAAACAGGGCGTCCCTCAGGGATCGTGCAGGCCGAGATCGATTTGCCGCTCAGCGGGCAATTGAGTGACAGGCAGCAAGCCAGTGCTTTTGATACTTCCATAGTGATCAGCGGCCGCAGCAGGTATCCGGGTTCTGCCCCGGGGTATCTCCCCGACAACAGGCGTCAGGGCGTGGAAGATCCGTTCAGCAGATTTTTTGAGAGAAGTCAGATTATCAATGACCTGTTTGATGAGTTGTTTTCCAGCAGGTACACCTTTCAGGTCACCAACGAAGGTAGCATTTCCTCACTGGATTCAATACTTGCAGAGGAACTCAACAGGCAGGGGATAAAAACACAGTATGAATTCGGCATTTATAACCCGGCGGGGCATGCCCTGGTAAAAGAAAAAACGGGGGAGCACAGCCGGCAACTAATGGAAAGTCCTTATGCGTTTCAGCTATTCCCCAACGACATCTTCATGAACCCCGAATACCTGTTACTGCACTTCCCTCAGCAGGAGCGGTATATTCTTTCGCAGATGAATGCCATGCTGGCCACCTCCATTGTGCTGATCCTGGTGATCATCTCTTCCTTTGCCATTACAATCCTTACCATCATCCGCCAAAAGAAACTCTCGGTCATGAAGAATGATTTCATCAACAACATGACCCACGAGTTGAAGACCCCCATTTCAACCATTTCCCTGGCCTGCCAGGCCCTGAGCGACCAGGATGTACAAAAATCAGAGAACCTTTACCAGAGCTATATCAATGTGATTAATGAGGAAAACCAGCGTCTGGGTTTGCTGACAGAGAAGGTCCTGCAGACCGCACTCATTGAAAAAGCAAAGATCAGGCTGAACATGGCCGGCCTCGACCTGCATGACCTGATCGACAACGCCATCCAGAAAATCGGGATACAGGTGGAGGCAAAACACGGAAAAATCAACACAAGTTTTGATGCAGAATATAGCTTCATCCAGGCAGACAAAATTCACCTGACCAATGTATTCTCTAACCTGCTTGACAACGCAAACAAATATTCACCGCACAGCCCGGAGATCACTGTTACAACCCAAAACAGCAGCAACGGGGTGATTGTGCATGTGGATGACCGGGGAATCGGGATCAGCCAGATCAATCAAAAGAAAATTTTTGATAACTTGTACAGGGTTTCCACGGGAAATGTTCATGACGTTAAAGGTTTCGGACTGGGGCTAAGCTATGTAAAGGCCATTGTCGAAAAACATGGCGGTCACATTTCTCTGGAGAGCGAACCCGGCAAAGGCAGCCGGTTTACAGTCTTCATCCCCTTTGGCTATGACGGCAACGGGAATGAACAGACCAACAACTAACGAAACTGACCCCTATGGAAAAGTCAAACATTAAAATTCTGCTGGCCGAAGATGACCCGAACCTCGGCACCATCCTGAAGGCCTATCTTGAGGCCAAAGGTTTTTCCACCACATTGTGCGTCGACGGACAGGAAGCCTATGATGCTTATCTGAAAGACAACTTCTCCTTTTGCGTGCTGGATGTGATGATGCCGGTCAAGGATGGGTTCACACTGGCAAAAGATATCAGAAAAGTAGACAAAAAAGTCCCCATCCTTTTTCTCACTGCGAAGAATATGCAGGATGACATTCTGGAGGGATTGAAAATCGGGGCGGATGACTACATAACCAAGCCCTTCAGCATGGAGGAACTTTTGTTGCGCATCACCGCCATTCACCGGCGCACCTATGATGAGAAACCCGGTGATTCTGACAAAACTTTGTTCCAGATAGGGAAGTATACCTTTGACTATGCCAGGCAGCTCCTGAAACACGATAACAGCCAGGAAAAACTCACTTCCAAGGAGGCCCAGTTGCTCAAGATGCTCTGTGACAGGGCCAATAGTGTACTTGACCGTTCAGAAGCACTCAACAAGATCTGGCTGGAGGACAATTACTTCAATGCAAGAAGCATGGATGTGTATATTGCCAAGCTGCGCAAATACCTAAAAGACGATCCGGAGGTGGAGTTATTGAATGTGCATGGCAAAGGCTTTAAACTGCTCATCCCGGAAGGAAGCAGTTCGTGACCAAAATTCAACCAATGAGTCAATCAGCGGATTTTTCCGGGCAAGTCCGGGAAAGGGGTTTTCCTGGCCTGTACGATCTTGCGAAAATCTGGAACCCTTCCTGGTTTCAGGGCAACAGGAAAAGGAAGAACCATTTTGAAGGTTGGTATATTAAACTGGTCAGTTCCGGTGGCAATCATATCTGGTCATTTATTCCCGGTGTCTCACTCAATAATGAAGACGATCATGCCTTTATCCAGGTGATCAACGGCAAAACCGGCGAAACCTGGTATTTCCGGTTTCCGGTGGAGTCATTTGTTTTTTCCAGGAATGATTTCCACGCACGCATCGGAGACAATGAAGTTTCCCGCAGCCATATCAGGTTAAATCTCCAATCGCCGGAAGGCCATTTTCACGGTGAGGTGTTTTTTACCGGGCAGACCCCACTGAAAGCCACCCTGCTCAGACCCGGCATCATGGGGTGGTACCGCTATGCCCCTTTCATGGAATGTTACCATGGCGTGGTGAGCATGGATCACCATCTTCACGGGCAGATGCAACTCAATGGGCAGAAGGTGGATTTTGGCAACGGGAAAGGTTATATAGAAAAAGACTGGGGCACATCCATGCCCGCAGCATGGATATGGATGCAGTCAAACCATTTCGGGGCAGCAAACACCTCTTTCATGCTATCCGTGGCCAATGTTCCCTGGATGGGGAAAAGCTTCCCCGGGTTCCTGGGGTTTTTCCTTCACAAAGGTAAACGACATCTTTTTGCCACATACAATGGGGCAAAGATTAGCAGGCTGGAAAACAAAGGCAACCTGCTTTATCTCACCGTCAAAAAAAATGACCTCCGGATAGATATCCGGGGAGAGCAAGGGGCAACGCCTCCGGGCAAAAAAGAAAATCCCGGAGCACTGAAGGCACCTCAGCAGGGGCAAATGAACAGGGTCATCCACGAAAATCTCAGTGCAAATCTGCACATAGCCGTCAAAAACAAAAACGGCAACCTGCTTTTTGAAGGAACCGGCAGGCATGCAGGGCTGGAAATGATCGGGGATATGGCAAGTTTGCGGTCCTGAACATATTCCCTTACGCCTTGTTGATTATTTCAGGAAATCAACACAAAGTTTTTTGAATAAAACGTGCTTGTTTGCTATCTTTGCAATTCAATTTAAAATTGATCTAAATAAGATCGCTGTGCTGCACTATCATACTGGCAGTCAAAGAATGACCCTGCATGGAAGACAAGAATAATGATATACTGAACGAAGTAACCGGTTCCGATTACAAATACGGTTTTTACACCGATATTGACATGGATCAGGCGCCTCCCGGGCTCACCGAGGATACCATTCGTTTTATTTCCGCCAAAAAAAATGAGCCTGAGTTTATGCTGGAATTCCGCCTGAAGGCTTTCCGTTACTGGCAGACAATGCAGGAGCCAAATTGGGCCCATCTGGAGTATCCGCCAATCAACTACCAGGATAAGATCTATTACTCAGCCCCGCGTAAAAAGCCCAAATACGAGAGCATGGACGAGGTGGATCCGGAGCTCCTGGAAACCTTTGACAAGCTGGGCATCCCCCTGGATGAGCGTAAAAAACTGGCAGGCGTGGCCGTGGATGCCGTGATGGACAGTGTGTCTGTGGGTTCCACATTTAAAAAGACCCTCTCCGAACAGGGGATTATTTTTTGCTCCTTCAGTGAAGCCGTTCAGAAATACCCTGACCTTGTGCAGAAATATATGGGCAGCGTGGTTCCCTATAAGGACAACTTCTTTGCGGCCCTGAACTCGGCAGTCTTCAGTGACGGATCATTCGCTTACATACCCAAAGGGGTTAAATGCCCGCTGGAGTTGTCCACCTACTTCCGCATCAATGCAGCCAATACCGGGCAGTTTGAAAGAACCCTCATCGTGGCCGAAGAAGGCAGCTATGTCAGTTACATGGAAGGATGTACGGCACCCATCCGTGACGAACATCAATTGCATGCAGCCATTGTAGAGATCGTTGCACACAAAGATGCCGAAGTAAAATATTCAACCGTTCAGAATTGGTGGCCGGGCGACAAGGATGGCAAAGGCGGCGTGTACAACTTCGTTACCAAACGCGGAATATGTGAGGGAGAAAACTCGAAAATATCCTGGACCCAGGTGGAAACAGGATCCGCCATTACCTGGAAATATCCCAGCCTGATACTGAAAGGCGACCGGTCGACCGGGGAGTTTTACTCCGTAGCCGTGACCAACAAACGTCAGCAGGCAGACACGGGCACCAAGATGATCCACCTGGGGAAGGACACCAAAAGCACCATCATCAGCAAAGGAATCTCTGCCGGAAGAAGCAACAACAGCTACCGGGGGCTGGTGAAAACCAGCCGCAAGGCAGAGAACGCCCGGAATTTCTCCCAGTGTGACTCACTGCTCCTGGGAGACCAGAGCGGAGCCCACACATTCCCTTATATCGAGGTGGGCAACCGGTCATCGATTGTGGAACATGAGGCAACCACCAGCAAGATATCCGAAGACCAGCTGTTCTACTGCCTGCAAAGAGGAATTGATATGGAAGGAGCCATCGGCCTGATCGTCAATGGCTATGCCAAAGAGGTGCTTTCAAAACTCCCCATGGAGTTCGCCGTGGAAGCACAGAAGTTGTTGTCGGTGAGCCTGGAAGGAAGTGTAGGGTAAGTTTGTCGGGGGCTCCGCCCCCTCCGGTTAAACGGGTGCTTCGCACCCTTGGTTGTTGGTTAGTCGGCGCTGCGCGCCTCCAGTTGTTGGTTGTTGGTTGTTGGTTGTTGGTTCTCATGGGCGGAGGATTGTGGGAGTTGCCCATAAGCGGTGGAAGAGGCTGAGCGGTTGTTGGTTAGTCGGCGCTGCGCGCCTCCAGTTGTTGGTTCTCATGGGCGGAGGATTGTGGGAGTTGCCCATAAGCGGTGGAAGAGGCTGAGCGGTTGTTGGTTGTTGGTTCACTGGGGATAAGGGTGGTGGAATTGCCCACGAAACGACCCCGAGGGGGTCACACGTCACTAGGAAAAACGTTATTAACAAGATATGAATATGTTAAAAATAAAAGACCTGAGTGTTTCCGTTCACGGGAAAACCATTATCGAAGGATTGAACCTGGAGGTCAATGAGGGTGAAGTTCATGCCATCATGGGGCCGAATGGATCCGGCAAGAGCACGCTGGCATCCGTAATAGCGGGACGGGAACTCTTTACCGTGGAGAGCGGGGAGATCACCTACCTGGGGCAAAACCTGTTTGACATGCCGGCTGAGGAGCGCGCAAGGGAAGGGATTTTTATGGGGTTTCAGTACCCGGTGGAAATACCCGGGGTCAGCATTGCGAACTTCATGCGCACCGCCCTGAACGAGAAGCGCAAGCACCTGGGGCTTGAACCCTTAACAGGAGCAGAGTTCCTGAAGCTGATGGAGGAGAAGAAAAAAATGGTGGACATCCACTCAAAACTGACCAACCGCGCCGTGAACGAAGGGTTCTCCGGCGGGGAAAAGAAAAAGAATGAGATCTTTCAGATGGCCCTGCTCGAACCCCGCCTGGCCATCCTGGACGAAACGGACTCAGGACTTGACATCGACGCCCTGAAAGTGGTAGCCAACGGGGTGAACAAGCTCAAAAGGGAAGACAATGCCACCATCGTGATCACCCACTACCAGCGGCTGCTCGACTACATTGTACCAGATTTTGTGCATGTGCTGTATGACGGACGCATCATAAAAAGCGGGCCGAAAGAGCTGGCGATGGAACTGGAAGAAAAGGGGTATGACTGGATAAAACAGGAAATGTAAGCCTTCATGGATACCGTACAAACAACAATATTACAAGACAGGCTGCTTGAACTTTATCAACAGGAGCAGGAAGCCATCCGCGGGAAGGCCACACCTTTCGTGAACAGGCTGCGCAAGCATGCCCTTGCACGATTCCGTGAAAAAGGCTTCCCCGACACCAGTCAGGAAAACTGGCGGTTTACTGATCTGACTCCGTTGCTGAACACAGAGTTTGTATTCGATTTCAGCAACCAAAGCCGCCATATGGATGTGGATAAAATATTCACCTGTGACGTTTACGATCTGGACACTTTCAGCATTACCCTGCTGAACGGATGGTTTGTTTACAAGCACGCACCACTGACCCAGCTGCCTGACGGCACCATAATCGGAAGTCTGGCAAAAGCCATGGAGGTTTACCCGGAACTGGTAGACCGCTATTACGGAAAGACCGTCAAAATGGAGACCAATTCACTGGCAGCCCTGAACACAGCCTTTATGCAGGACGGGTTATTCATATACGTGCCTGAGGGGGTGAAAGTGGAGAAACCGATTCAGCTGATCAACATCGTGAACACTGAATACCCGGTCTTTTTGCAACCACGTCATCTGATCATTGCGGAAAACAAATCAGAACTGACACTGGTGCATTGCGACCATTCACTTACCCACAACATCAGCTTTACCAACACCGTAATGGAAACCTATGCCGGAGAAGAGGCAAAAGTGTCGCACTATAAAATTCAAAATAAGGGGCGCAATTCCGCCCTGGTGACCAATAACTTCTTCCACCAGGAAGCGTCCGGCAAACTCTACAGTAATATTATCACACTCAACGGGGGCTTCACCAAAAACATCCTGGATGTAACCATTGCAGGCACCGGCTGCCGGTCTGAACATTACGGACTCTACCTTGTGGACAGCAACCAGCATGTAGACAACCAGCTCTACATTGATCACCGCGAACATTCCTGCTACAGCAACCAATTATACAAGGGAATCCTTGACGATGAAGCAACGGCTGTTTTCTCCGGCAAGGTGATGGTACAAAGACATTCCCAGCAAACCGAGGCACATCAGAATAATCACAATATTCTGCTTACCGATGAGGCCAGGGCCAACACCCAGCCACACCTGGAAATTTATGCGGACGATGTAAAATGTTCCCACGGGGCCACCGTAGGGCAGCTGGATCCTGAAGCCATGTTTTATATGCGCTCACGCGGGCTTTGCGAAAGATCAGCCAGGCAACTGATGATGATCGCTTTTGCCGGCGAAGTGGTCAGCGAAATAAACATCGATGCCCTGCGCGAACGGATCCAACACATGGTCGAGAAGCGGCTGAAAGGAGAGTTATCGATCTGTGACCAGTGCATGCTGCATTGTAACAGCAAGGAGCCCACCACATTCAATATCGACCCCGGCAAATTATAAATAAAAAACGATTGCTCTGTGAATAAGATTGAACAACTGCGTAAACAGTTCCCCATACTTTCCAGGGAGGTCAATAACCGCCCCCTGGTTTATTTTGACAATGCCGCCACCACCCAGAAACCGGAGGCGGTCATTGAGCGGCTCCGAAATTATTACGAATCTGAAAACAGCAACATTCACCGGGGCGCACACTTTCTGAGCCAGATGGCCACAGACGCGTATGAACAGGCCAGAAAAACCACGGCTTCTTTTATCAATGCACTGCATCCCCATGAGGTTGTATTCACGCGCGGCACCACAGAATCCATCAACCTGGTGGCCCACTCTTTCTGCAAAAAGTTTCTGAAACCCGGTGACGAAATCCTGATTTCGGCCATGGAGCACCACTCCAACATTGTGCCATGGCAGATCGCCTGCCAGGAGCATCAGGCAAATCTTAAAGTGATCCCCATTGACCGGAAGGGGGAGCTCATCATATCTGAATACCATAAGTTACTCAACGAGAAAACCCGGCTGGTGGCCGTCACCCACGTAAGTAATGCACTTGGCACCATCAATCCTGTGAAGGAAATCATTGAAGCTGCCCACAGGAAAGATATCCCCGTACTGGTTGACGGGGCACAGGCCACTCCTCATATGCCCGTTGATGTACAGGCACTTGATTGTGATTTTTACTGTTTTTCCGGACACAAGATGTACGGCCCGATGGGAATTGGCGTATTGTACGGCAAAGAAAAGTGGCTGGAACAAATCCCTCCCTATCAGAGCGGTGGTGAAATGATCAAGGACGTGAGTTTCGGAAAAACCACCTATAACGACCTGCCATTCAAATTTGAAGCAGGCACGCCCAATGTAGCCGGGGTGCTGGGCCTGGAAGCCGCCATCAATTTTATCAGTGAAACAGGACATGATACGATTTCCTCCCACGAAACCGACTTGCTGCAGTATGCACTTGAGGGGCTGAAAAACTTTGACGGGATCCGGTTCATCGGGACACCGGAACACCGGGCTGGTGTAATCTCATTCCTGCTGGGCGACATTCACCCCTATGATGCAGGCACCATACTTGATAAACTGGGGATAGCTGTACGGACCGGCCATCACTGTGTACAGCCTGTGCTTGACTATTACAACATTCCGGGAACCATCAGAATATCTTTTGCCGTATATAACACACGGCAGGAGGTTGATACGTTTATTAAGGGCCTGGCCACCGTCAGGGAGATGTTCGGATAAATACCCTGTCAACCATGCAACAACACGATCAGGCAAGAATAAAATTTCGCGGACTGAACCGCTTATACGGCCGGCTCTTCCTGCTGCTGATCGCCGCCCTGGTTGCCAGTTCCCTTCTGGTGAGCAATACAGGGCCCCTGCTGGCTTATGATCCGGCCTTTTATGCGGCCATGAAAACAGCAAGTATTGCCGTGGGAGCCATTCTGCTGATGATCGCCTACATTACCCCCCAGCGACAAATCCGCCGGATCGACTCATCCGCTTCCCTTTCGGAGAAGATCGGAGTTTTCCGGCAGGCAACCATACTGAGATTGTTATTACTGGCCGGGGCAGGGATATCAACATGCATATTTTTTATCCTCACCGCCGATACCGACCTGATTCTTTTGCTGGCGATCATCATTATATTCCTGATTCTGGCACGCCCTACCCCGTTCAAAACGGCAACAGATCTGAAACTGAACGAGGAAGAGAAAAACACCCTGATGCAATGGACCCTTTCGGCAACAACTAAACAAAAGGAGAATGACCACCATTAAAGAAAAAGAACAAAAGATCATCAGCGATTTTGAGATGTTCGATGACTGGATGGACAAATACAACTACATCATCGAACTGGGCAAATCTATCCCCCCGATCAAAGAAGAATATAAAACAGAGAAGTACCTGATCAAAGGTTGCCAGGCACGCGTGTGGCTTCATGCCGACTACCAGGACGGGAAAGTTATTTACACCGCCGACAGCGACGCCCTTATCACCAAGGGGATCGCCGCCCTGCTGATCGAGGTTCTCTCCGGCCAGCCTCCAAAAGAAATTGTGGATGCCGGGCTATCCTTTATTGATGAGATCGGCCTTAAGGAACATCTGTCACAAACCCGCTCCAACGGCCTGGTCAACATGATCAAGCAAATGAAGCTTTATGCGCTGGCTTTCCAGAAAATGTAACCATCGGGGTCCGGCTTCATCCCGTTTTAAAGTTCATCCCTATGCAGCAACCATCAGATACCCCGCAAGAAGAGCAGGTCATTGACGCCCTCAAAACTGTATTTGACCCGGAAATCCCCGTCAATGTTTATGACCTGGGTCTTATTTACAACATCAGCATTGACCGTGACGGCGTGGTGGATATCACCATGACACTTACCAACCCCAATTGCCCGGTGGCTGATGAAATGCCGGCCAGGGTAGAGGAAGCCGTTGAGCAGGTAGACGGGGTCAGAAAAGCCAGAATTGACCTGGTATTTGACCCCCCATGGTCCACAGACAATATATCAGAAGCCGCAAAGCTCGAACTGGGATTGCTCTGATTGGGATTGCTATTGCGGGGGTGCTCTTACCGGATTACTCTTGCCGGATTTCTCTTACGGGGTTGATCTGATGCTGCCGTGCTTATCCCGCAATCCGTTACCCGCCGATACCGGATCAAAAACATTGCTTGTCCCGCGATTTCAACTGCATATAATTTTTGCAGGAAGAAAAAAGGTTGTATTTTTGGCGATACAACCAATAAACACTTGTTGTAATCACTAAATCCCCGAACAATGAATATTCCTGACAACCTTAAGTACACCAAAGACCATGAATGGGTAAAAATCGAAGGCGACACCGCCACCGTAGGCATTACCGACTTTGCCCAGGGTGAACTCGGAGATGTGGTTTTCGTAGAAGTTGATACTGAAGGCGAAAGCCTTGACAAAGAGGAAACTTTCGGAACCATCGAAGCTGTGAAAACGGTATCGGACCTGTTCATGCCAATTGGCGGAGAAATCACTGAATTCAACGAAGAGCTTGAATCCGCCCCCGACACGATCAATAAAGACCCCTACGGTAAAGGCTGGATCATCAAAATTAAGATTGCAGACAAGTCAGAAACAGATGACCTGCTTGATGCTGAACAATACAAAGAGCTTGTAGACGCCTGACAAGGTAAAAACACTCACCCAAATCTGTGTGCGAAACCATCAGAGTTTTTTTCCTGCCATGTTATGGGGGATGTTCATATTGCTTGTCATAGGCTACCCGGGAGAAAGCATCCCGGATAGTGACCTGCTGAAAATCCCGCATATTGATAAAGTAATCCATTTTGGGCTTTTTGCTGCATTGGGTGCCTTACTGGTTTACGGGTTCAGGAAAAAGCAGAGGGGAGGGAGGCTCCGCAACAAACAATTGATGCAATGCATCGCCCTGGGAATAATTTACGGCATCCTTACGGAATATTTTCAATATTGTTGCCTGAGCGATCGTCATGGCAATGTACCTGATGCCATAGCAAATGGATTTGGAACGATTTTTGGGGTTATCATATCAGCACAATTGTTCAGAAAAATAGTTGCCTCTCAGGAAAAAAATTAACCTGATTGACTTTTGCAAAATACTTTGTATATTAGCAAACTCTTTTGTGACGATCATTTTTCAGACCAATAAACTCAGGAAACAGCTAAAAAACCAACCAGACAGGAACTATTATGGAAGCAAAAAAATCACCGAAAGCAGACCTTGAAGGCAAAAAGCGCGTCTTTTTGCAGATCGGGATTGCGATAGCGCTTGGTGCGGCATTGGTTGCTTTTGAATGGAAGCATTACGAGCGGCCGGAAGTTGACCTCGGTACACTGGAGATCGACTTCATCGAGGAAGAAGATATCCCGATTACCAGGCAAGAGCCACCCCCGCCGCCACCTCCGCCGGAACCTTCTCAGGAGTTGATCATCGTCGATGACGACGTGGAACTGGAAGAGGAGTTTACCATTGATATGGATGCCGACGTGTTTACCGAGGTTCAGGAGTTTACTCCCATAGAGTTCGAAGAGGAAGAAGAGGTGGACGAAGATGTCATCTTTACCGTTGTGGAAGACCAGCCCCAATTCCCGGGCGGAGAAGAAGCCAGGCAAAAGTTTCTGGAGGACAACCTGAGGTATCCCCAGATGGCACGCGAAGCAGGTATCCAGGGAACAGTCTTTGTCACCTTTGTGGTAGAGACGGACGGAAGTGTTACTGACGTTCAGATACTGCGAGGTATCGGTGGCGGATGCGACCAGGAAGCCGTACGAGTTGTAGAAATGATGCCCCGCTGGGAGCCAGGCCGTCAGAGAGGCCAGGCAGTAAGGGTACAGTTTAACATGCCCATCCGGTTCAGACTGAATTAATGACCGGATCCGGCACACAAAAAAAGCCGTCTTTTTACAAAGGCGGCTTTTTTTGTGCATTGTTTTCAGTACTCAGCTGATGCGGCTCCAGAATAACTGCCGGGGAAACAAACGTTCAAGCTGCCTTCTGACCATCCTATGTTCCCGGAAACTTAATCCCGGATCCTTTTTAAGCAGATCCATTGCCTGCCGGCGTGCGTATTTCAAAACCTGTTCATCTTTCGTCAAGTCAGCGATCTTCAGATCCAGTATACCGCTTTGCTGTGTACCCTGCAGATCGCCCGGGCCACGCAGCTGCAGATCGGTTTCAGCGATACGGAACCCGTCATTGGTTTCAACCATCACGCCCAGGCGCTTCCGTGCATCGGCACTCAATTCATCCTTCGACATCAGAATACAGAATGACTGATCGGCACCCCTGCCTACCCGACCCCTTAGCTGATGCAACTGTGACAGGCCAAAACGCTCCGCACTTTCAATGACCATCACACTGGCATTGGGGACATCAATCCCCACTTCGATTACCGTGGTAGCCACCATTATCTGGGTTTGACCACTGACAAAGCGCTGCATCTCATAATCCTTATCCGCCGGCTTCATTTTACCATGTACAATACTGACGGCGTAACCAGGCGGGGGAAACTCCCGGACAATACTTTCATACCCATCATTGAGATCCTTCAGGTCCAGCTTCTCCGACTCCCTGATCAGGGGGTACACCACATACACCTGCCGGCCCTTTGCAATCTCCTGGCGAATAAACCCAAACACCTTTAATCGACTCCTGTCATACTGATGCATAGTCCGGATCGGCTTCCGGCCGGGAGGGAGCTCATCAATCACCGACACGTCGAGGTCGCCATACAGGGTCATGGCCAAAGTACGCGGAATAGGTGTGGCCGTCATCACCAGCACATGAGGGGGCATGCTTCCCTTCGACCACAGCCTGGCCCGCTGCGCCACACCGAAACGGTGCTGCTCGTCAATCACAACCATCCCCAATGCCTTAAACTGAACCATATCTTCCAGCAGGGCATGGGTCCCGATCAACAAGTGAAGGCTTCCATCCGCAGCATCTGAAAGCAATTTACGCCGGTCAGCCTGTTTGGTGGAACCCGTCAGCAAGCCGACCCGAATCCCCAGCTCCGACAACATGGCAGTGACCGACTCAAAATGCTGAAAAGCGAGAATTTCCGTGGGAGCCATCAGGCAAGCCTGGAAACCATTATCGAGGGCCATCAGCATACTCATCACAGCCACGACAGTTTTACCGCTTCCCACATCCCCCTGAAGCAGGCGGTTCATTTGTTTCCCGGAAAGGGTATCTCCCCGGATCTCTTTCAGCACCCTTTTCTGGGCGGCAGTCAACTCAAAAGAAAGCTTTTTTCTGTAAAACCCGTTGAAATATTCATCCAGCCCCGGAAAAATATGACTCTTTGATTTCTCGTTCCGGATCAGTTTATGCCGTAGCAGGTTCAACTGAATAAAAAACAACTCCTCAAACTTGAGGCGTGCAATCGCCCGTTTCAGCATCCTGTCATCGGCCGGGAAATGGATATGGAACAATGCCTCCTCCCGCGAGGGCAACCTGAGGGATGACAAAATTCCGGATGGAAGGGTTTCTGCCAGGTGATCTTTAACCAATGGCAACAAATTCTTTACCAGTTTGGCAATGCCCCTGCTGTCGAGGCCCATCGACCCAAGTTTTTCGGTTGAGTTATACACGGGATGCATGGCGGAATCCTGGCTGATTGCTCCCGGGGTTACGGGCTCCACCTCGGGATGGGCGATATTAAACCTTTTGCCGAACAGGGCAGGTTTTCCGAATACGATGTATTCCACACCCGTCTTAAAACGGTCTTTCAGCCATTTAAACCCCCGGAACCAGACCAGTTCCATCTGACCAGTGGAGTCGGACAAAGTGGCTGTCATTCTTGTGGTTCGGTGCTTGCCATGGAGACGAACATCGGAGATCTTTCCCCTGATCTGGACATAGGGCATCTGGTCCCTCACTTCTCCGATGGTATAAAACCGGCTCCTGTCAATGTACCGGAAAGGGAAAAAAGTCAGCAAGTCCCGGAACGAATGTATATCCAATTCTTTCCTCAGGAGTTCAGCGCGT
The DNA here is from genome assembly GCA_003555385.1 of Bacteroidales bacterium. Taxonomy (GTDB): domain Bacteria; phylum Bacteroidota; class Bacteroidia; order Bacteroidales; family UBA7960; genus PUPG01. The sequence continues at coordinate 20,244 of PWHO01000094.1, read as the reverse complement.
TTGGGGCCAACTCCCTTCAGAAACTCAATAGGTGTATCCAGGTAATCCTGCCGGCCTGTATCTGTCATCTTGAATTCCCGTCGTTGTTTTTTGCAATCAAAGGGTAAAAATAATGTAAAATCTGCGGAACTGTTGTTATTTTTGACAGTAGCAAGCAGTATATCCAACAAGAAAGTTTCTTTTATGAAAATACTGATCTTTGGTGCCGGTGTGATCGGCACCACCTATGCGTGGCAGTTACAGGAAGCGGGATACGACATCACCCTTTTTGTGCGCAAACAGCGAATGGTACGATATGCGAACTCGGGGGTTCCTGTAAACTATACAGATCTGCGCAGCCAGACGGAAGATTACGGGCAATCTGTATTCAGACCCAACGTATTAGATCGTCTTGATTCAGACAACCCCTTTGACCTGATCATTGTATCGGTCAGAAGCAACCAGTGGTCGGATGCATTGCCCTACATTGCAAAACACGCAGGCAAAGCCGACGTCCTTTTGCTTGGCAACATATGGGAAGAGGTAAAAATTGTCAATAAAATATTCCCAAAAGGAAAATGTTTTTTCGGATTTCCGGACATTGTCACCGGAAGTCCCACAGAAAACGGCATCAATTGTCACCTGTTCAAAAGGGGGCATACCATCCTGGGAGAAGCAGATAAGAAAGTCACCGAAAGACTGAAAAAAACCGCAGAGATGATGGAAGCTGCGGGTATGGGGCCAAAAATTAACAAGGACATCAAAGACTGGCTACCCACCCGTTACCTGGCATCAGCCATTCAGCCGGCCCTGATCAACAAAGCCGGCGGGGCAAGATTGTTTGCTTCAAACAAACTGCTCATCCGCCAATATATTAACGCATTGAAAGAGGGTCAGAAAGTTTGCCGGAAAAAGGGGATTAAATCCGTTAATCTCTTCCCGTTCTCCCGTTTTTTTCTCCCCGGTTTTTTATTGACACCCCTGATCCGCCGGCAGTTCAGTGATGAGGTGGTGGCAGCGCTTGACAACAATATGAAACACGCACCGGCTGAAAAGAAAAAGCAATACTATGATGTGTTCCACACCGGAAAAAGGCTGAGGGTTCGTATGCCATATTGGAGATCGTTTGAGAAATACCTGGATTTTTCTTAATTTTAGGCTTCATCCAACGCACAGCATTAAACCATACAACAATGAAACGAATCGGTTTTCTTTTATTCGGATTACTCATTGCCGCAAATTCTCTGCAGGCTTTTGAACCCTCCCGCATGCATCCCTCCGACCGTTTCATTGTGACTCTTTTCACGGATAGCTGGCAGGGGGTTCCCGGCAGCATGGACCTGAAAACAATCCAGCGGGGAATCAATATCAGCGCCATGCAGGATATGCCCCTGGGCCGCAGCAACTTCAGCGTTGCCGCAGGACTGGAATTCTCCAGCCACAATTTATACAGCGATCACCGCTACGTTTATCATCCGCATATTCCCGGCACCCCGGAAAAATATGATTTCGCCCCGATCAGGCATAACTACGACAAAAACAAACTCAGCCTGAATTATCTCGAAGTACCGGTTCAGTTCAGGTACCGGACACGCGAACTGAACAGAACACTCAGGTTTTACGCAGGGATGAAGGCCGGCTACCTGGTCAACGGCCATACCAAATATGAAGGAGAAGCGTCATACCCGATTCCAGGCGGCACACAATTCGACATGTTACCCACAGAATTAATCAGGGAGGTAAAGTTCAAAGAACATAAGCTGGACAATATTGCAGATTACCGAATCGGCCTGACAGCCATGGTGGGGTACGGAAGTGTGAACCTGCACCTGTATTATCCCCTTACAAGATTCTTTGAAGAGAATTCTGCCCGGGACATGTATCCGGTATCCCTCGGGTTATCTTTTATCTTGTTTTAATCCGGAGCAGCACCCCCCCCATTGAACCTGAACAACCCCCTTATCTGTCTCCATGTTCCAGTAATTCTGCAGCCGGAAACACTGCACGCCCCGTCAGGTTGCGGTTCTGTTGCCATATTTCAAATTCCGTCAATACAACCTTCAACCAAGCAAATACACAAATAACAGCAACATTACTGAAAGCCCCAGCAAATACCCGGCATACACCTGCGAGGGGATATGTGCCCTTAGGTGAATCCGGGCTGCCGCTGTTAATCCTGAGACAAGAAAAGCGGCCATAATCAGGCGGGAAACGTCCACATTCAACAAAATGGAAGTAACAACCAGCATACCGGTAAGCCCACCCAGGGAAACCATATGTATACTGATCTTCCAGGCAAAAGAGATCAGCAGCACCAGCAATACCAGCAGAGAAGCACCCATCACATAAAAATAAATGAGGGAAGGGAGGCTGAGTTGCCGAAGCAGGTAATAGGTCATAAAAAACATGACGGCAGAAAACAGAAGGGGAAGGATCCGCTCCCTGCGCTCATCAAGCACCAGATCATTGATATACCCCAGACGTTTCAGCACAAGAATGGACAGCACAGGAGCAAGGGCCGTGTTGACGAATATCATGACCATGATAAAACGCCTGGCTTCCACGGCGACGGAAAAACTGACATAGGTGTTAAGCTGAAACAGGATGAATATTCCCAGGGTGGGAATGATCAAGGGGTGGAATAAAGCCGATATTCCCCGGGCAATTGCATCCAGCGTACGCGTCATATCTACAACTCCTTTCGCAGCCTGGCCACGGGAATGTCAAGCTGCTCCCTGTACTTGGCAACCGTTCTCCGGGCTATGTTATACCCTTTTTCTTTTAAAATGCCGGCCAGTTCATCATCGGTCAGTGGTTTGCTCTTATTTTCTGCTTCAACACAGTCCTGCAGTATTTTTTTTACCTCCCGGGTTGATACCTCTTCCCCTTTATCGGTTTGGAGTGATTCAGAGAAAAAACTCTTCAGGAGGAAAGTTCCGAAAGGGGTTTGGACATATTTGCTGTTGGCCACCCGGGAAATGGTTGATATGTCAAGCTTGACCATATCAGCGATGTCTTTGAGGATCATGGGCCTGAGCCTTGTTTCGTCTCCGGTCAGAAAATATTCCTTTTGAAACTCCAGTATGGCATGCATGGTCAGCATCAGCGTATTTTGCCGCTGCCTGATTGCATCAATGAACCAGCGGGCACTGTCCAGCTTTTGCTTGACGAAATTCAATGTCTCCCTTTGCCTTTTATCTATCTTGCCACGTGACTCTGCCATGGTCCGGAACATGTCCGAATAAGTTCTGTTGATACGGAGGTCAGGAGTATTATATGAATTCAGGCTCAACTCAAGTTCACCATCGTTGTGAGTTACGATAAAGTCGGGAACCACATACTGTGCCCCTTTGCCAGATTCCTGAAGGGAATTCCCGGGCTTGGGATTTAGTTTCAGTATTTCATCAATCGCTACTTTGAGGTCCTCATTGGTCAGGTCATGCTTCTTGCGTATCTTTTCATAATGCTTCCTGGTAAAATCATTGAAGTTTTTTTCCAGAACGATGGTTGCATCTTCGATGGGTTTTGTCCTGGGCTTTTTTCTTCTGATCTGCAGCAACAAGCACTCCTGAAGATCCCTGGCTCCGATGCCGGGCGGTTCAAATCCCTGGATCACTCTGAGCAACCCCAGCACTTCAGTAAAATTGGTTTCTATATTCTGATTGAAAGCGAGGTCATCAATCAGCGAATGGATATCCCGCTGTAAATATCCGGATTCATCAATGTTTCCGATAATGTGGGTAGCTATAAGGTATTCCCTGTCGGAAAGGTCTCCCAGTCCGAGCTGAGTCAGGAGCGCCTCCTGCGGACTGGTGGCAGAAACCGAGGGAACCTCTTTCAATTCGTCATCTGAAGTCGTGTTGTTGGCTGAAAGCCGGTAATCCGGAATTTCATCATCCTCAATATAGTCTTCAAAATCAAATTCGTCTTCAGCACTTTTCTCACTTTCATCATTTTCTGTGTCTTCCCCCGTATCCATCGCACTTTCATACTCATCATCCGCCTGGGCCTCTATTTCATCGTGAGGCTCGTCACCTTCCTCCAGGGCAGGATTTTCCTCAATTTCCTGCTTGATCCGCTGATCCAGTAATAGCGCAGGCACCTGCAGCAGCTTCATCAACTGGATCTGCTGGGGCGACAACTTTTGGAGAAACTTCTGTTGCAGACTTTGTTTTAACATGTGATCAAACAGTTATTGTATACGGATCAACTCTGGCTGTGCCCGGCAAATAACCGGCCAATTCCTCTCAAATTTAACAAAAAACATTGAAAGAAACCATTCATGTTTTCAAGCCAGCAAACCACCGGAAACATTCAGACAGCATATTAACCAGATTTTTGATGAATCGGAGCTGAAAAAACCATCCGCAATCAGAATTCAGCACTCTGGGGGGCACGCGGAAACGGAATCACATCACGAATATTTCCCATCCCCGTTACAAACAGCATCAGGCGCTCAAAACCCAGCCCGAATCCACTGTGAGGAGCCGTTCCGAACTTGCGCGTTTCCAGGTACCACCACACATCCTCTTCATGAATGCCCATCTCTTTGACCCGCCCGTAAAGTTTTTCGTAAGTTTCCTCGCGCTGCGATCCACCGACGATCTCGCCGATCTTCGGGAAGAGAACATCCATGGCACGCACTGTTTTGCCGTCATCATTAAGCTTCATGTAGAAGGCCTTGATGTCTTTGGGATAGTCGGTAATGATCACCGGACGCTTGAACTCCTGTTCCACAAGATAGCGTTCATGCTCCGCCTGCAGGTCAATCCCCCACTTTACCGGGTACTCAAAGGTCCGGCCTGAGTTTTCCAGGATCTCTACAGCATCAGTATAAGTAATGCGCTCAAACTGCTTCCCGACGATCATATTCAGCCTCGCGGTCAGCTCCTTGTCGTACATTTTCTCCAGGAAAGCCAGGTCGTCGTCACAGTGCTCCAGTAAATATCTGATCAGGTATTTCAGGAAAGACTCGGCAAGATCCATGTTATCATGGATATCATAGAAAGCCATCTCGGGTTCGATCATCCAGAACTCCGAGAGGTGCCTGGAAGTATTGGAGTTTTCCGCCCGGAAGGTGGGTCCGAAGGTGTAAATATTAGACAAGGCCAGCGCACCCAGCTCACCTTCCAGTTGTCCTGATACTGTAAGGTTGGTTTCTTTTCCGAAAAAATCCTGGCTGTAATCCACCTTGCCCTGCTCATCCAGCGGCGGATTTTGCATATCCAGCGTAGTTACCCGGAACATGGCACCGGCACCCTCCGCATCAGATCCGGTGATAATCGGCGTATGCAGGTAAAAGAAACCGTTCTCATTGAAAAAGCGATGAATGGCAAAAGACAAGGCATGCCGGATACGAAATACCGCACCGAAGGTATTGGTCCGTGGTCGCAGGTGGGCGATCTCCCGGAGAAACTCCAGGGTATGCCCCTTCTTCTGCAAAGGATATTTTTCAGGATCTGCAGTTCCGTAAAGATGAATTTCCGATGCCTGAACTTCCACGGCCTGCCCCTTTCCCTGGGATGCAACCAGCTTACCGTTTACCGATATACATGCACCCGTAGTGACCTTCCGCAATAGCTCATCATTCTGAAACGCGTTGACATCGACCACAATCTGCAGGTTATGAATAATGGATCCGTCGTTCAGGGCAATGAAAGCCACATTTTTATTCCCGCGCCGGGTACGGACCCAGCCTTTGACATTGATCTCCTTGTTCAGCAAATGGCTGCTGTCTTTTTTCAGCAGGTCGAACACTTTTTGTCTCTGTAGACGAATCATAATACAACGAATAATATAAGCGTTTATTAAACCCCAAAAATACAACCAATTTTTTAACTGGGATCAGCCTGAAATGGATTTCTCCATGCTGTGCCATAACCGCTCCGCGGTTTTGTCCCATGAAAATCGCAACCTTTGTTGCCGGCCTTTTCGGATAAGGGACTCACGCAACCCGGGATCCCCGACTATTCGCCTCATGGCCTCAACAATCTGATCCACTGAATCAGGTGCGGCAAGCAAAGCAGCATCTCCGGCCACCTCCGGCATGCTGGCCACGTTTGAAGTAATCACCGGCACATCACACTGCATGGCTTCAATGATCGGAATACCAAAACCCTCAAAATGGGAAACCAGCAAAAGGGCCCGTGAGGAGGCCACAAGCGTACGCAATACATCGCCATATTGCCTGCCCATTATCAGTACTTCATCCTTGTACTCCATTGACCTGAACGCTTTCCGGATATCCCCTGATCCGAACATGGGGGCTCCGATAATTACAAGCTTGTGTTGCTCAGGATCATCTTTCCGGAAGGCATCAAAAGCCCGCAGCATATTGCTGATATTCTTTCTTTTGTGCAAAGACCCGATATATACAAAATAGGGGCGGCCTCCGGTGAACTTCTGCCTTGCAGCCCGGGCTTCCGCCTCATCAACAGGCGAAAAGACCTGGTTGACCCCGTTATACAGCACATCTACCTTGTCTTCCGGGTAATTGAAGGTCCGGGCAATGTCTGCCTTTGAGAATTCAGACACCGTAGCAATCCGGCAGGCTTTCCGGGCATATTTTGGAAAAAAATGCAGGTAATAATTCCTGGTAAGTAAAGGCAGGAAGTGGGGAAAATGAACAAAGTTCAGGTCGTGAAACACCGGAAGCTGTTTTCCCCGGTAACGGGTCGACAAAAAACCATCCGGGGATAAAAAAAGATCGGGTGCGGTTTTGTTCAGGTAACGGCCCAATGTCTGTTCAAAATAATAATAATACAGAAGAGGATGCCTGGCCGGGGGAAACAAACGCACCGGTTTCACATTGGGGGCAAAAATAAACTCATTGCTGTAAGGCCGGTCAAAAAGGAAATGAAAATCAACTTCCGGGTGAGCCCTGACAATTCGCTTCAAGCTCTGACAGGCAAACCAACCTATTCCTTCCAATTTTCCCGGTATCAGTAAGCGGGTGTTTACAGCAATTTTCAAAACAAAAATTCTTGATTACAACAACAAACACAAAACTCCGGACTTCCGGCTTACTCAAGTTAAATGGCAAAATTATGTTTTTATTTGTTAATTTTGAGATAGCAAATCGATTTACAATCAATTAAAGAAGAAAATATATGACAGCGAAATTAATGAATCACATTGAACCCGGTGTATTAACCGGAGATGAAGTGCAGGAAGTGTTCAGAATTGCCAAAGAACATCAGTTTGCTTTACCGGCGATCAACGTGGTAGGAACAAACTCAGTTAATGCGACACTGGAAGCAGCCCGCGAGGTCAACTCACCGGTTGTCATTCAGTTTTCCAACGGGGGCGCCCAGTTTTTTGCTGGCAAATCTCTGCCGAACGAAAACCAGGAGGCGGCAGTGGCAGGCGCAGTATCCGGCGCAAAACATATTCACATGATGGCAAAAGCCTACGGTGTAAGGGTTATTCTTCATACTGACCATGCGGCAAAAAAGCTGCTCCCATGGATTGATGGATTACTGGATGCCAGCGAAGAACACTTCAAGGCAACCGGTAAGCCGCTGTTCAGTTCCCATATGCTTGACTTGTCTGAAGAATCACTGGAAGAAAATATTGAGATCAGCCGTCGCTACCTGGAAAGAATGAGCAAAATGGGCATGACACTGGAAGTAGAACTTGGCGTTACCGGCGGTGAAGAAGATGGTGTGGATCACTCTGACATAGACAGTTCAAAACTTTACACCCAGCCGGAAGAAGTTGCCGAATTGTATGAGAAACTCAATGAAGTTTCGCCCAGGTTTACCATTGCCGCAGCATTCGGGAACGTACACGGTGTATACAAACCGGGAAATGTAAAACTGCAGCCCGTCATTCTTAAGAATTCCCAGTCACATATTGAAAAAACCTTCGGCACGAAGCCCAAGCCTGTCAATTTTGTGTTCCACGGGGGAAGCGGTTCCAGTCAGGAGGAGATCCGGGAAGCCATCTCATACGGGGTGATCAAGATGAACATCGACACCGATACCCAATGGGCTTTCTGGGCCGGGATCAGGGATTTCTACAAAAACAATGAGGGCTACCTGCAGGAACAAATTGGAAATCCTGAAGGTCCGGACAAACCAAACAAAAAATATTATGATCCGAGAAAGTGGCTTCGCGAAGGGGAGGTAAGTATGCGAAACAGGCTTAAAGCTGCTTTTGAAGACCTCAACGCAATAGACAAAAATTAATCTATTTGCGGAAAATTGATCAGATCCACCACAATGTAAGCGGAAGAATAATCCCCTTTGATCTTTTCAAGGAATCTCCGGGCATCAAGACGTGTGCGAAAATCGCCGGCCCTTAGTTTAAAATAGGGTTCTTCGTAAATAATATACGATTTAATGTCCGGATATTCCTCTTTAAATTCAGCCTGTTCCCGCTGCGTATTCAGCCTTGCCCGGTTGCCTGAGTCCATATACAGGTGAACCCTGAAACCCGGAATCCCCAGCTGACGATCAACCGCCTCACGGTGCGCCCGCAAAAGGTAGGCGGTTTTGTCATCCTGTATTACATCATCCCACTCAAGGGGATGTTGTTGGGAAACATCCTCAATCACCAGCGTATCCGTTGCCAGGGTATCATACGATAAGGTGTCAGGTATTTGCCCTGCAGATACGGCACCGGCCGGATCCTGTGACTGCACATCCGCAGGAAAAATCAGCAGCCCGGAAACTGCCAGAAGTATAATTGAACGCATAAGGATTTCCATCATCTGAAAAAGTTAAAATACACCCGTATATCAAGAAGAACCATCCCGCAAAAAACAGGCCATTTTAATATGCCCGGGCAAACACCACCCTGCCCGGGGAGGGGTTGCCGGAATACACACATTTGCCTTGTTCTTCAGATTTTTCAAGGGGGATACAGCGAATGGTGGCCTTGGTCTCCTCTTTGATTTTTTGTTCCGTCTCGGGAGTGCCATCCCAGTGTGCAAGCAAAAAACCTCCCTTGTCATCCAGCAGCCGCCTGAACTCTTCCCAGCTGTCCACTTTGTGGGTATTGCTCTCGCGAAAACCCAGGGCCCTCTGATAAAGTACCTTCTGTATATTTTCCAGCAACCCCTGAACCCGTTCCCCCAGGTTATCCAGCGGCACAACTTCTTTTTCCAGGGTGTCCCTGCGGGCCACTTCCACGGTGCCATTCTCCACATCACGCGGACCAATGGCAATGCGCACAGGAACCCCTTTAAATTCATATTCGCTGAATTTCCAGCCGGGTTTATGTGTATCCCTGTCATCCAGTTTTACCTGAACCCCAAACTTCTCCAGCTCTTTTTTGATCGCTTCTGCCTTTTCACAAACCAGGGCATACTGCTCATCATTTTTATAGATGGGCACAATCACTGTTTGTATGGGGGCCAGCTTTGGCGGGAGAACCAGGCCGCGGTCGTCAGAATGCGCCATGATCAGGGCTCCTACCAGCCGTGTGGACACGCCCCATGAAGTGGCCCATACATATTCAAGTTTCCCGGTTTTACTGGCAAACTTCACATCAAAGGCTTTGGCAAAATTCTGGCCCAGAAAATGGGAAGTGCCGGCCTGCAGCGCCTTCCCGTCCTGCATCAGTGCCTCAATACAAAATGTTTCCTCCGCCCCGGCAAAGCGTTCGCTGGCCGACTTTATCCCTTTGAGGACCGGTATTGCCATATGATTCTCTGCAAAATCAGCATACACATCCAGCATCTGGTAGGTTTCCTCCAGGGCCTCTTCCCGGGTGGCATGGGCCGTATGTCCTTCCTGCCACAGAAACTCAGCCGTGCGCAAAAACATCCTGGTACGCATTTCCCAGCGCACCACGTTGGCCCACTGGTTGACAAGGATGGGCAGATCACGGTACGACTGCACCCACTGGCGGTAAGTGTCCCAAATGATGGTTTCTGATGTGGGTCGCACCACCAGCTCCTCCTCCAGTTTGGCATCTTCATCCACCACAATGCCGCCTCCCTTTTCATCCTGTTTCAGACGATAATGGGTGACCACGGCACACTCCTTGGCAAATCCTTCCACATGATCGGCTTCCCTGCTGAAAAACGACTTGGGAATAAAAAGCGGGAAATACGCATTGGAATGCCCGGTATCCTTGAACATCTTGTCCAGGGCGGCCTGCATCTTTTCCCAAATGGCATAGCCGTAGGGTTTGATCACCATACAGCCCCTGACAGCAGAATTTTCTGCCAGACCCGCATGCTGAACAATATCGTTGTACCACTTTGAATAGTTCTCTGCCCTGGTGGAGAATGCCTTTGCCATATCTGTATTTTGGTATAATATTTGTGCTTAAAGTAAGTGAGTTAACCGGGCAAAATTACAAAAAACTATGAAAGAAAGTATTTTGTTCTTAACTTTGTAAATAGCACGAACTAACAATAACTACGGGGGATATTGTCATGAAAACACTAATGAAATTATTCGGAATGGTACTGGCAGTAGTACTGGCCGGTTGTTCCTCAACCTACCAGACCGCCGGTGTCATAGATGACATCTATTACTCACCTCAGGTAGTCAGAACCGGTGCAACACAGGCAGATCATCTGGCAGACAATAATCAGCAGGGACGGAAAACAGAAATTATTGAGGAAGAAGAAGCCAGGCCTGTATCGGGTCAGACAGCCCAGGAAGCCACCTACGAGGCGGCTGAAGAGTATTATGCAGATGACACCTCGTACCATTATGCTGAGGATGGAGGCGTCATGGTCAACCAGCACTTTTACGGAGACTATTATGATTATTCCTATGCTTCCAGGATCAGGCGGTTTCACCGCCCTTACGGGGCATACGGGAATTTTGGTTATTATGATCCCTTCTATACCAACATGTACTACTACACCCACATGCCTCATCACTACGGTGTAAGTATTCACCTGGGCTATGGAGCTGCGCCTTTCTATTATCCCGGTTATTATTCAAGCTGGTACGGACACAACCCATTCTGGGGCGGTGGCTGGTATAGCTATAACCGTTTCTGGAGAGGTTACCAGACCGGTTACTTCGCCGGGTTCCACCACGGTATGTATGGCGGATACTATGGCGGGCATCATGCATACAGCCATTACAACTACATGTACAATAGTTTTGACGGAAGTTCCTATCATTACGGGCACCGCAGTGGCGGAGGAAGTACTGTCGGACGGACCTCCGGCGGACGAGGCGAACAGACATTTGCCGAAGTTTTTGAAAACCGGACCCGCCGTGATGAGTCCGGAAGAAGGGAAATACTTGCCGATGCCGGCGAAAGCGTGGCAAGGGAAGCAAGGAGTGAACGCAGGCCTGAAAGCGCTTCACCGGCTACCGCACAGGGACGCACAACAGCACAGGCAGAAGGAAGGCAAAGAGCGGAAACCGCAGAAGCTTCCCGTACAGAAAGAACCACACCATCATCCGGTGAAGTGCAGTATAGCAGACCGGAAAGAACCAGCAGTGAAGGACAGGAAGTAAGAAGGTACACCCGTCCGGAACGCTCTTCTGTTACAAGACAACAAACTTCTGAGATGAGTGACAGGACCTACAGGCTGCCACGGACATATACCGCTCCAAGCTACCAGCAAAGCGGCACACAAAGAAGTCGTCCGGCAGGAATGCAAACCGCCCCGGCCAGAACTTCAGGCAGCAGGGAGGCCACACAGCCGACACGTACAGAACGCGGGCGACCCTCTTATACACCGACCCGGACACAACCCACAAGGACAACCACCTCTCCGTCGAGGTCAAGCAGCCCGGGCAGGTCTACCACCGCCCCGAGCAGAACTACACGTCCCACAAGGGTTTCACCACCCCCGAGGTCGTCCTCATCCGGCTCATCAGGAAGAAGCTCATCAAATACGAGGTCGTCAAACACCAGTTCCTCCAGCAGCAGGTCTTCCTCGAGCGGGAGAAACAGGTAACACTGGCAGCTGACTAACTCCTCCTATTATACATATCACCCCCGGTTATACATATCACCCCCGGCACCCCACCAATCCGGTTTTGCCGGGGGTTTTTTATAAAAAAGAGTCAAAAAATATACCCCATACAAATTATGAAAAGACTGGTTATCACGCTGATCATCGGGTTGCTTGCCATTCCTTTTGTATCAGCACAGAATGAAACGGATGCACTAAGGTATTCCCGGCTTATACCTGGCGGCACAGCCAGGTTTGCCAGTACGGGATCTGCTTTCGGCGCCCTGGGAGGTGACTTTTCCTCCCTTAGCCTCAATCCTGCCGGTATTGCCATTTACAGGGGGTCAGAATTCACCATCTCACCCTCTTTGAATTACAGCCAGGTTGACACCCGCTATTTTAACACCCTCATGGATGACATGAAATATGACCTGACCCTTGGCAATGTGGGTGTGGTCTTTGCCTTTCCCGTCAGCAACAGAGAAGAAGGCGGATGGCAGTTCATCAATATGGGATTCGGGATCAACAGGCACAATAATTTCAATGATCGCTGGATCGCCCAGGGATTCAACAACAACAGCTCCCTCATGACAAGCATGATGGAACAGGCCAACAGGGAAGGAAGCGTGGAAAACCTGAGCGACTTTTCCACCGGCCTCGCGTGGGACACCTGGTTGCTTGGTGAAGACGATGATGGGTTCTTCGTGGATATGCCCGACGGCATGGTGAAGCAGCGGCAGGAAACAGATGTTTCCGGTTCCATGCGGGAGTTTGTGCTTTCCATGGGAGCCAACTACAACGACAGGGTATACATCGGGGCCACATTTGGCTTTCCCTCAGTCAGATATAAAGAAGAAAGTCGCTATACCGAGGAAGACTCCGAGAACAGGAGTGCCATTTTCAATTCGCTGGCTTATACCACCAATCTCAAAACCGAGGGCAACGGGTACAACTTCAAAGTGGGCGCCATTGTCCGGGTAACCGACATGATCCGCCTGGGCGGGGCCTTTCACTCACCCACCTTCCTGGACCTCAGTGATCGTTACAGTGCCACCATGCGGTCAGACCTTAATCTGGATTATGACGCCCAGAGTTCATCCTCTCCCGAGGGGCGATTTGACTATGAGCTGAATACCCCGCTGAAAGCAATGGGTAGCCTGGGGCTGGTTTTCGGCACCAGAGGCCTGGTCAGCATTGATTATGAATTCACCGATTATTCCGACGCACGATTGCGCAGTCCGGACTATTCGTTCATGGAAGAAAACAACACGATCCGTGATTCATTCACTGCCCAGCACGGGATACGGCTCGGAGGAGAGTTACGCTTCCACCCGGTGATTCTGCGGGCCGGTTACGGACATTATACCAGCCCTTATGTTTCCGGGGTAAACGACGGGCAAAGGTCACTGATATCAGGGGGCATAGGCCTTCGCGAACAAAGTTATTTCATCGATTTTTCCTATACCCACAGCTTTTACGAAGAGGATTACTATTTATACCAGCTGGATGGACTGGCCCCTGTTGAGAGGGAGTTTTCTGCCAACAATTTCCGCGTTACCTTTGGCTGGAGATTTTAGCCAGTAGCCGCAACCTGTATACAGCAGCCATAACCTGTATAAAAAAACCGGGCCTTATAAGGTCCGGTTTTTTTGTGTCAAATATATTTTTGATGCAGTAGTGGCGTAAAAACAATCACTTATTGTTGTACACTGTTCTTCACCTCATCGTCAACCAGTACCCGTCCGCAATACTCACATACAATGATCTTTTTATGCAGTCGGATATCCAGGTGCCGCTGAGGGGGGATTTTATTAAAGCATCCGCCGCAGGCATCGCGTTCCACGGGAACAACAGCAAGTCCGTTTCGGGCGTTGTCACGAATACGCTGATATGCCGTAAGCAATCTTTCATCAATTTTAGCCTTGAGCTGCGCTGACTTTTCCAGCATCTCAGCTTCATCCTTTTCCGTTTCGGCAACAATATCATTGAGCTCCGCCTTCTTATCCACCAGGTCTTTTTTTCGCTCCTCCAACTCTTGTTGAACCAGGTCAACCATCTCTTTCTTGGTTTCCACTTCAGCGGCAAACTCCTTCATCTTCTTCTCCGCAAGCTGCATCTCCAGGCTCTGGTACTCTATTTCCTTTGAAAGTGAGTCAAACTCCCTGTTGTTGCGAACATTCTGTTGCTGAGTTTCATACTTCTTAATCAGTTCAAGGCTCTCCTGGGCGGAAATCTTCTTGTTGGATATTTCCGTTTCCAGTTCCTGAATCTCATTGTTGAACTTATTCACCCTGGTTTCCAGGCCGGCAATTTCATCCTCCAGGTCTTGTACTTCCAAAGGCAGCTCACCCCTGACAATACGAAGCTTATCAACTTTGGTATCAATGTCTTGCACGCTATAAAGGGCAATCAGCTTGCTTTTAACAGTTTTTTCAATGCTTTCCTCGGTAATGGTTTCAGGATTTTCTACGGGAGATACCTCTTTCCCGGTACTGTGGATGATCTTCGTATCCGCTTCTTTTTCTTTATTCTTTTTGGTAGATTTGGGACTTTTTGCCATATGCGTCAGTATCTTTTATGATTGATATGCAATGAACTAAAAAAACCTTACCGGGTTGGTGTTGGTATCCGAAATAAGGAGTGCAAAGTTAATCATTTTTTCCTTAATAATATCAACCAATAATTCTTTGGTATGTTGCTCAGTTTCATAATGTCCGGCATCAACCAACAGCAATTTGCCCGCCACATCCAGAAACTGATGATATTTTACATCACCGGTTACAAATGCCTGGGCTCCTGCCTGTATTGCATCCGGCAAAAGAAACGCCCCGCTGCCTCCGCACAGCGCAACCACCTGAATTGGCTCATCATCGGGAGGTGAATGCCGGACAAATGCTGCACCAAGCTCCTTTTTGACCATGGCCAGAAAATCGTCTGTGCCCATGGGGGTTTTCAGCGCACCGATCATTCCGGATCCCGCCATTTCAAATTCATTGTCGAGGGGATACACGTCGTAGGCCACCTCTTCGTAAGGATGGGCAGCCTTCATGGCAGAGAGAACGTCAGGCTGCAAATAAACCGGAAAGATGGTCTCAATGCGGGTCTCTTCCTCATAATGCAATTCTTTAGGGTTCCCCACGAAAGGATTGCTGCTCTCCCCGGCCCTGAATGATCCTTTCCCTTCCAGGTTATAACTGCAGCAGTCGTAATCCCCGATTTGGCCGGCCCCCGCCTTAAAAAGGGCAGCACGGACTATTTCGGCATAATTGCCGGGGCAAAAAGTGACCAGTTTTTTCAACAATCCTTTTGCCGGCCTGAGGATTTTCAATCGCTCCAGCCCGAGCCGGGTCGCAAGCCGGGAATTCACTCCGCCTTTCACATTGTCCAGGTTCGTATGCAAAGACATTATGGCCACATTGTGCCGGATGG
Organism: Bacteroidales bacterium; assembly: GCA_003555385.1. Lineage (GTDB taxonomy): Bacteria > Bacteroidota > Bacteroidia > Bacteroidales > UBA7960 > PUPG01. Next base: position 4,958 of record PWHO01000094.1, on the reverse strand, counting down.
CTTCCATAACAATTTGCTCCCGGGCGGTTTTACCGGTAATTCGCTTCATCCCCTCAAAAATCAGGGGGTGATGACTGATTATCAGGTCACATTTTTTATCAATGGCCTCACGGAGCACCCCGGGTGTCACCTCAAGACAGACCAGGCCCCGGGTCACTTCCTGGTCGGGATTTCCCAGTTGTATTCCTGAATTATCGTATGACTCCTGCAATGACAAAGGCGCCACCTCTTCAAACACATCCATCAATTCTCTGAGCAGCATAGTTTATCGGCTTATCATAAATACCAGTGATCAAGTCAACTTCAAATATACCCTTTTTATCGAATTGAAAAAATACACTACTGCAACCAACCGCATGGTCTTATGAAAGTGAAAAAGGAATAAAATCCTCCGCCGCCCTATGCAGGACCCCATTATTTAATAACTTTGAAGCATGGAATGGCTTCGTATCCTGCTTCTTCCGCTTGCATTACTCTATGGTGCGGTTATCTGGCTGCGCAACCTTCTTTTTGATATGGGGATACTCCCTTCCAAATCTTTTCCGATACCAGTGATCAGCGTGGGTAACCTGAGCGCCGGAGGTGCCGGGAAAACGCCCCATGTTGAATACCTGGTTTGCCTGCTTAAAGACAGGTACCGGATTGCAGTCCTGAGCCGGGGATACAAACGGAAAACCAAGGGCTTTGTGCTGGCCGGCCCCGATTCAACTGTTAACGACATCGGGGATGAACCCCTGCAGATCCACAAGAAATTTCCCGATATCCTGGTCGCTGTGCAGGAAAAACGGAGAAAAGGCATCGAGCGCATCATGAGGGAACATCCGGATGTGAACCTCATCATCCTGGATGACGCATTCCAGCACCGTTACGTCAACCCCGGGCTCAATCTCTTGCTCACAGGCTATTACAATCCATTTTTCAGGAACTTCCTTCTGCCTGTAGGAAACCTCAGGGAGGCAAAACATAGGGCAAAAAGGGCTGATGCCCTGATTGTTACCAAGACACCACAAGTCTTCTCCCCTCTCGACCGGCGATTTTTTGTACAGAAACTGGTTCGGTACAAACTCAAAAACATCTATTTTTCCAAGCTGGGATATCAGCAATTCATCCCAGTGACCTCCGACACCCCCGAGTGCCCTCCCAGGAATATCAAAACAATTTTCCTGCTTACAGGCATTGCCAATCCGGAATCTCTGCAGGAAAGACTCAAAACAAGATGTAAAGACTTGGTTATACACCGTTATCCGGACCATCACCAGTTCAGTGAAAAAGACCTGAAAAAACTCAGAAAAGCGTTTAGCGAAACCATCGGACAGTCAAAAATTGTGGTAACCACAGAAAAGGATGCCATGCGGATGGAGAGCGATCAGCTTCGAAAACAACTGGAAGGGATACCCATATACTGCCTCCCGGTCCGGGTGGTGTTTCACAATGAAGACAAGCAAAAGTTTGACCGGATGGTGTTTCGTTTCCTGGAAAACTTTACCGGGGCGCAGAAAGAGAAAGAAAAAACCTGACAGAAAAGGCAGCGTTACTCCTTTTTCATAGACTGCAGCTTGCCATAGGTCAATGAACGCCATACCCACTCAAAAGGTCCGAACCGGAAATGCCTGAGCCAATAATCACTCCAGGCCAGTTGTACCACAAAAATGACCATTGTCAGCAGTATCCCGTAAATAAAATCCACCTTCCCGTAAAGCCCAAGGCCATAGCTATAAAAAACAGAACCCTCCGATTAAGGAAAGTTCTGTTGTTGCTTTCAATTCTCACGACTCAGTTTAACGATCCGATCGCCATCCTCAAACTCTTTTCTGAAACAAAGGCTGCTCTCACCTGAATACTGCACCGGTGAAATAACCCTGTTTCCTAAAATGGGAGATCATCCTCTTCCGGCGGCGTGTTATCGGCCGGAGCCTCTGAATTGCCTCCACCCGAAGGTTCATTGCCTCCACCCGAAGGTTCATTTCCGCTACCCTGTCCAGGCCGGCTCCCTACAAAATTCATCACCAGGCCGACAATTTCAGTTGAATATCTTTTATTGCCTTCCTTGTCTTCCCATTCCCGGGTTTGAATGCGTCCTTCAATATAAACCTGGCTTCCCTTTGTAAGGTATTTCTCAGCCAGTTCGGCCCGGTTTCGCCATAAAACCACCTGGTGCCATTCGGTTTTTTCCACCATTTCACCATCGCGACCCTTAAAATACTCATTGGTAGCCAGCGGAAACCGGGCTACCTTCACCCCGCTTTCGAGGGTGTTGATCTCAGGATCCTTACCCAGGTTTCCCAGTAAGATCACTTTGTTCACTCCTGCCATAATACTGATATTTTAGGTTAAAAAATTTATTTGTGTCTGCTAATTTAATTGTTTTTTAAACTAAACCTACAACTGTTTAGCCGAAATGTCAAAAAACGTGTTTAAGCGATACAACGCCACGCAGATTTTCCACATTCTCCGTTTCAGCAATATGAAATTTTCCATCCGGATCTCCGTATGCCGCCAAGTCGTACACCAGCTCAAACCCCAGGGAGGTACCGCCGGAAACATATACCAGCCGTGGAGCCACCCTGTACATATGGGCAATATTGGTTCCACGGGCCCATACCTCCCCGGTGATCTCCTCAGAAGCACCCAGGTTATCAGCGTATCCGGCAAAAACCCCGTACTTCCAGGTCTCCCCTCCCCCTTCCAGGTCTGCCCAGGCCGAGATGGAGCGAATCCCGGCATATGAATAAATCCCTCGTTCCGGATCCAGCAACTCGCTTTCCCCGTAGCCGCCAAGCATAACCAGGTGGCTGTTATTATCTCCGTAATTTACCTGTGTTTTCAATGTGGCCGAAGTTCCGGTGTAAACTGCATAGATGTTTCCCTGCATTCCCTGCATCATTTCGGTGGTCCTGAAACCTTCGGAGGAAACCTTTCTCGGTCGGAGAAACTGGTAACCAACGGTAGCACCCACCAATAAGCTTTCCTTTCGGTAACTCAACCGCGCAAGTGTTTCCGGGATGCTGCTGTTGCGAATATACAAGGAACTGCTTCCGTCGGGGCCAAGGGAAGGAAAGTCGCTGTGGGTCAAAACCGCTGCAAAAAACTCAAATCCGCCCCGGCTCCGGGAAACGCGTAACTGCGGGGCCCTGTTCAGGCCATGATACGGAACGCCGCCGGCATAAGAAACCGTATTTGGAAAACAACTGACAACAAACATGGGATGCCAGTATTGGCCCGCCAGCAGTGTTGTCTCTGACCATTGCAAAGACAAATATGCATGCCGCAAACGGGCCATGTGATGCAACCCACGCGAAGTACCGAGAAAGTCACCTTCCAGGTGGACACTCATGGCTGCACCAAACACTTCCGGCCCGGTTAGCAGACCCCCCAGGCGGGAAGAAAGCACCATCATATTAAAAGAAGCGTCTCCGTTGAGATCATTGCCATCAGGATCCGGGTTCCGGCCGTCCGGAAACAACAACACCGTCCCTTCCCGCGCAGCCACCACTGCGCGGCTGTCAAAGATGGTCTCATAATTCAAAAACCCGTAGACAGATTTTTCCCAGCCGGCCGGGTACCCCGTAACAGAACCAGTGAACAATAATACCGTCAGTAAAAGCAATGTTCTTCCTTTCATAAACATCATATCAGAAAAATTTGCCCGAAATTAGCAAAAATTAACCACACGATAGAAGCGCTCCACCAGCCTGGGTTTAGGCAGATCCTCGAACAAATCAGGTCGTGTTAGCTGGAAATGCTTCTGTAAAATATTCAGGGAACTGTCGGTAATTTCCACCTGATAAAACCAGGCCTGTATTGTCTGATGAGTAAGCTGGTGTTTCTGATGAATGGCTGATCCGGAAAAAACGAGCCCACCGGCCTCCACCCCAAGTGCCTCCCACCAGGAATGATTCAGTAATTCACTTTCAGGCAGTGCATGATCCGACTCCAGGAGCGGAAACTCATACATGTTTCTCCAGATGTCGTTTCCGGTTCGCTGTTGCACGAAAAACACCGGTAAGCCATCATGGTCTTTTGTCCGGAACAAGAAATAATAAAAGTAACGCTCCCGGCCCCGGGCTTTCCGGCTACGAAAGGGGTACATCTTCACGTTGCCACGCTGCCGTGCCAGGCATTCATGCTGAAAAATACACGAATAACACAAAGGGGTTGCCGGTTTGCAGACCATCGAACCAAAATCCATCAATGCCTGGTTGAAAGCCCCGGGCTGGTCTTCGGGCAAAAGATTTGTTGCAAGGTCAAGAAATACCTTTTTTCCCCGGCTCGTGTCAATGCTTTGATCCACCGCAAAAATCCGGGACAACACCCTGTACACATTCCCGTCAACGGCAGGAATTGCTTCACCAAAAGCCATGGAGGCAATGGCGGCGGCAGTGTAGGGGCCAATACCTTTCAGGCGGGCAAGGTCTGTGCTGTGAGCCGGAAGGACCCCGCCATGGAGCTCCACCACTTCTCTGGCAGCCTGGTGCAGGTTTCTTGCCCTTGAATAATACCCGAGGCCTTGCCACAGTCGCAAAACCTGCTCTTCGGTTGCGGAAGCCAGGTGAAAAACATCCGGAAAAGTTTTCAGAAAGCTTAAATAATAGGAAATTCCCTGATCCATACGGGTTTGCTGAAGAATGATTTCAGATATCCATATATGGTAAGGATCACGGGTATCCCTCCAGGGAAGCGACCGGCCGTTCAGGTCATACCATTGAATAAGGCGAGAGGAAAAGTCCATATCCGGATGAAAAATTGGTCTGTAAATGATTGCATCGGAACGCTAACCGATTGACGTAAAAATAATTAATTTGTTTTCTTGTGATTCAGAAAAAAGTTATCTTTGCATCCCTGAAACAGAGAAAAACAGTATAATTCGCTTATAACCAAAAAGTAAACATTATGACTAAAGCTGAAATCGTAACGGAAATTGCCGCCAAAACCGGCATCGAAAAGAAGGACGTTCAGGC
>PWHO01000237.1 GCA_003555385.1 Bacteroidales bacterium | reverse complement strand
GCCTGGCAGACAAATGCATGGCCGGGGTCACAATGTGGTAGGGCCGCTCCCCTGTCAGCTGTACAATAAACTCACCCAGGTCGGTTTCCACGCTTTCAATCCCGTTTTTCTCCAGGCACTCCGTCAACCCGATCTCCTCGGTGATCATCGACTTGGATTTGACCACGTTTTTCACGTAATGCTGTTCAAAAATGGAGAGTATGGACCGCCTGGCTTCTTCCTCATCCTGCGCCCAGATTACCTTCCCTCCCCTGCTGGTGAATTTGTGTTCAAAATTTTTCAGATGTTCCTCCAGGTGCTCCAGTACATAATGTTTGCGCAATGCGGCACGGCGACGCAATTCCGGAAGATTCACAAAACGGGCCTTACCGGCTTTTGCGGCAGTTTCATACTGCGACATATTGTAGGCAATGGTGGCCCGGTGGTCCTTGTCAAAGGCCATTTTTTCACTGTCCCTTAAAAAGGATTGATGGGGGCTTAAAACTGACTGTTCATTCATGCATTCAAAAATCTGTGTTGTACTCGCCGAACGGTATTGTGCCCGGAGGTCTGCCTGGTAAACGAAAATCTGTGTTGTGGCCGAAAATCTGTACTGTAAGCGAAACCCTGTACTGCAACCGGAAATCTATCTCAGGCACAACGCATTTTATTGACCCTGGTTTCGTGCCGTCCACCCTCAAATGCTGTTTTCATAAACATATTAAGGATGGCTGATGCGGTGGCTTCCTCAATGAAGCGGGCAGGCATGGCCAGCACATTGGCATCATTGTGCGCCCTTGCAAGCCTGGCCAGTTCAGGTTCCCAGCACAAGGCCGCCCTGATTCCCCGATATTTATTGGCCGTCATGCTTACCCCGTTGCCGCTCCCGCACATGATGATTCCAAGCGGATGTTGTCCTTTTTCGATGGCCCTTGACAGGGGATGGATCTGATCAGGGTAATCCACACTCTCATCCGAAAATGGCCCGTAATCTTTTACCTGGTATCCCATTTCCTGCAGCCATTTCTTCACTTTTTCCTTTAAGTGAAAGCCTGCATGATCGCCGCCCACGGCAATTGGTAGCACTTTTTCCTGCATTTGTTAATAACTATTTTGGATGAATAAAATGGATAGATATATCAAAGATAATACATAAAATTTACACTTAGTTCATTAGGGCAACGCATCAGAAAAATGTAACATATTTCAATAAAAATTTACTATGTGATCCTTAGTGTTTTGTGGTTTTATTCACAGATTATGTGGATAAAGCTTTTTAAATTGTTGATATGTTTTAATAAATAATACTTGTAAATTTGCTTTTTTATGTTAAGAGAAAATTGTTATAAACAATGCAAGTGTTTTGCACGGTATTTTTTAAATAGTTACCAACAAATAATTGACAAAAATCCACAATTTAGCCGGTGTTAAAAACCGGGATTTTATGCACATTTAATGTAACTAACAACCTGTAAAAATTGTTAATAACTGTTATAATTAATTAATATATAATTCACTAAAATTGCAAAATATGTGGAAAAACTGTGAATAAATTTCAATAACTCAAATTGTCAAGTCTTTTTTAAAAATAATATAAACAGTATTCACAGCCTGATGAACATGATTTATATTTTAAATTAAACTTTTTTCATAATCATCATAAAAAATAAAATGTAAAATGTAAATCCCAATTGTATTCGATGTATGTTGTTAGAGTTGAAAATTTTATGTAATTTTGAATCAGAATAAAAAATAAAACGTTTGTTTATATAAAACCCCTGTTGATTTATAAATATTATAAATAATCGACAGAACACTAAATTTCAAAAACATAAGCACATGGCAAAAGTAAAAATACTCGTTGTTGAAGACGAAAGCATTGTAGCAAAAGATATCCAGAATACGCTGAAAAAGCTTGGATATGAAGTTACCGGGGTTGTCAGCAGTGGAGAAAAAGCCATCCGGGAAGTGGAAGAAAACCGTCCCGATCTTATCCTTATGGATATCATGCTAAAAGGGGATCAGACTGGCATTGACGCAGCCAAGAGTATTAAGGAAAGGTTTTCCATTCCGGTGATTTTTCTGACTGCTTACGCAGATGACAGTACGTTGAACAAGGCAAAAATTACTGAACCGTATGGCTACATTATCAAGCCGTTCAAAGAGCGTGAATTGCAAACAACGGTTGAAATGGCCTTGTATAAATATGAAAAGGATGAGGAGGTCAAAAAAGAACGTGACCTGTATCACTCTCTGGTGGAAAACAAAGAATCAAAGGATTCTATTTTTGTCCGCGCAGATTATCGTCTGAATAAGATCAACTTTGAAGACATTTACTATGTGGAAGCGCTGAAAGACTACGTGGTAATTAATACTTCAGACAATAGCTATACGACCCACACCACCATGAAAGAGATGGTACGTATCCTTCCTGCAAAAGACTTTGTAAGGATTCACCGTTCTTTCATTGTGAACCTGAATAAAATTTTCTCTATCAAATATCCTGACCTGGTGATTGAAGGCAAGATGAAGGTGCTGCCCATTGGCGGGCTTTACCGAAAAGAGCTTTACAGCAGGCTGAACCTGATTTAATCAGTTCGGATTAATTCAGTTCGGATTAATTCAGCCCGGACTAATTCAGCCCGGACTAATTCAACCCGGACTAATTCAACCCGGATTAAAAGCATTTTTAAAGTCAGCGGTTTACCGGACAGGTTTACCGCTGACTTTTTTATACCCCTGTCCCCTGCTTTGCCGGCAGAAGTTTGCCGCCAGCAGCGAAAGCTGGCCCCTGGCTCTTTGCCGGCAGAAGTTTGCCGCCAGCAGCGAAAGCTGGCCCCTGGCTCTTCGCCGCCGGTACCCCTCTACTCCTCCGCCAGCAGAAAATCCAGTTCTTTCTTGAGCAGGTTGGCCCGCTTGACTTTCACTTTTACGGGGCTGCCAAGCTTGTATTGTTTTTTGGTGTTGTAGCCCAGTACCTGGAAGTTATCTTCATCCAGGTAGTAGTGGTCGTCACCCATATCACTGAGCCTTACCATTCCTTCACATTTGTTTTCTTTAATCTCCACAAAAATCCCCCATTTGGATACGCCTGAGATCAGTGCGTCAAACACCTGTCCCTCTTTGTCTGCCATGAATTCCACCTGTTTGTATTTGACGGAATCGCGTTCGGCCTGCTGGGCCTTCCTTTCCATGATGGAAGAATGCTGGCACAAGTCTTCGTATTCTTCCTGGCTGGCCGATGGTTGCCCGTTCTCATAGGCGGTGAGCAACCGGTGCACCATCATATCGGGATAGCGTCGGATGGGTGAAGTGAAGTGGCTGTAAAAGTCAAAAGCGAGGCCGTAATGGCCGATATTATCAGTGGAATATTCGGCTTTGGCCATGGTTCTGATGGTCAGGGTTCCAATGAGGTTCTCCTCCCCTTTTCCCTGGGAGTCTTTCAGGAGTTTATTGAAAGAGCTGGCAATGTTGGAACGGGTATCGGTTTTGACTTTGTACCCGAATTTTGCCACAAAATTTGACAAGGTATCGAGCTTCTCCGGGTTCGGCATATCGTGAACGCGGTACACAAAAGTCTTTGGTTTTGCATTACCCTTCGGTTTTCCAATCTTTTCGGCCACTGTTCTGTTGGCCAGCAGCATGAATTCCTCGATGAGTTTGTTGGCCTCTTTTTGCTCCTTGAAATAGACATCCAGTGGTTTGCCGTTTTCATCCATATGGAATTTAACTTCCTGCTGTTCAAAATCAATGGCACCGGCACGCATTCTTTTCCCGCGTAATTTTTGCGCCAGTTCGTTCAGGACTTTAAGATCTTCTGCATGAGGGCCTTCGCCGGTATCAATAACCAGCTGGGCATCCTCATAGGCAAAACGGTGATTGCTCCTGATTACGGTTTTGCCTACCCACGATTTCAATACCCTGGCATTGCTGTTCATTTCAACCACCACCGAATAAGTGAGTTTTTCCTCATCCGGGCGGAGCGAACAAACCATATTGGACAATTTTTCGGGAAGCATTGGGATGGTCCGGTCAACAAGGTATACCGAGGTGGCCCTTTCCTGGGCCTCATCTTCGATGGGCGTTCCCTGCTGCACATAATGGGTTACATCGGCAATATGGATTCCGACCTCCCACCTGTCCTGATCAATTTGCTTCACAGAAAGGGCATCGTCGAAGTCTTTGGCATCTGCGGGGTCAATGGTAAATGTCGTTGTATTGCGAAAATCCTGTCTTTTTGCAACCTCTTGTTTGGTGATTTCCACCGGGATCTTGTCCGCTGTTTTTTCCACTTCCGGTTCAAACCTGGCCGGGAGGTTGTATTCCGCCAGAATGGCATGCATTTCCACATCGTTATCTCCCGGTTGGCCCAGTATCTCGACCACTTTTCCAAAAGGATTCTTGGAAGGAGGGGTCCACTCGATAATCTCTACAATGGCCTTCTCCCCGTCTTTGGCACCATGTATGTTTTCCGGCGGGATGAAAATATCGACCGGCATGGCCTTGTTGTCAGGAAGCAGAAATGCATATTTGCCCGTGTGCTGGATGACTCCCACAAAATTGTTTTTGGAACGCTGAATGATCTCCACGATCTCCCCTTCGGCTTTTTGGTTTTTTCTTCGGGGAAACAGGCGGACCTTCACCTTGTCTTCGTGCAGGGCATTGCCTGTATTATTGGATGATATCCGCACGTCTTCGAGCAGCTCATCGGTGAGGATATAGGCTTTTCCGGTTTGTTTCATATCCACAACCCCCGTAATGAGCTGCCCCCTGGGTTTTTTCTTTTCCAGGTAGGCGGCATTGATCTTGAATTTCCCTTTGTAGGCTTCAAAAAGGATCCCCTCCTTTGCCATGCTGTAGAGCAGGCCCGACAGGTATTTCTTGTTTTCCTTTCCTTCTTCTCCCATGGCTTTGGCAGCCTGTTTGTAGTTCATGGCCTGCTTTGAGTTATTCTCAAATACCCTGATCAGTTTATCTTTCAGTTTGGCTTTGTGTTTATCTTTTTTTGATGCCATAATAATCGGTTTAATAATAATGTTAAAAGGCCTGTAGTTTCCAGCCAGCGTATGCAATTTAATATTTTTTAGGCAGCCCGGCAGGGTTTTTTTCGTAATTTTATAGATTAATTCATTCAGATACAGTTGATAATCTTTTATGTCTGAGACCCTTCACATACTTCTCCAAAAACTTGATCGCTTCATCAGGAGGTACTACCTGAACCGGTTGATAAAGGGCGCCTTGCTGTTTGGAGCCGGATTTCTGGTGTTGTTCATCCTGTTTGTGAGTATTGAATATTTCGGATACCTGGATTCCACCATCAGGCGATTGCTGTTTTATTCCTTTGTATTGTTCAACGGATATGTGTTTATCCGTTATGTATTGATCCCTTTTTTCGGAACGATCCGGATAGGAAAGAGGATTAGTCCCGACCAGGCAGCCCGCCTGTTGTCAAAATTTTATCCAGATGATCTTAAAGATCAGGTTACCAATGTGCTGCAGTTGAAGCAGTACCTGGACAGGAACCCCGGGAATGCCGCCCTGATCATGGCGGCCATCGACCAGAAAGCAGAAAGCGCGAACGTGGTTCCTTTCCATAAAGCCATCCCGCTAAAAGGAAATTTAAGGTTTTTGCCTTATGTGATACTGCCCTTACTGGTTGTTTTGGGATTGTATCTGGTACAACCCACTTTTTTGTTTGAACCCACACGGCGGCTCGTGCGGTATGATATGCACTTTGAGCGGCCCACTCCCTTTGTGGTGGATGTGGTTTCATCCACTGAAGGCTTCCGGCATGAAGACCTGGAAGTGGTTATCCGGACCAGCGGAGAGGTTGTTCCCTCAGAAGCTTTTTTACGGATGGACGGGGTCCGGCATCCCATGTCCAATCCTTCTTCTGCCACCTATGCCTACACCATCAGGAATCTTCAGGAAGATATGATGTTTTATATTGATGCCGAAGGGTTTACCTTTGGCCCTTTTCCCATCAACGTGTACGAAAAACCCGCTTTTACCCATTTTCATATTGAAGTGGATTATCCTTCCTACAGCGGGCTGGAAGCGGAGGATTTTACCAATATGGGAGACCTCAGTGTATTGTACGGGTCAGAGATTAAATGGACTTTTTTCACCCGCGCCACTGACCAGGTTGATTTTTTTCTTGAGGATCAGGCCCTGGAAGATCAGGCCCTGGATGTGGATAAAGTCAGGGAAGGCGAATTCACTGCAACGATGCGGGCCACGGAATCTTTTGACTATTCTGTTTTTACCGGGAGCGAAGACCGGGGAAAGGGAGATAGTCTTTCCTACAGGGTACAGGTGGAAGAGGATGCCTATCCGCGCATTGCCGTGGAGGAACACCGGGATGATGTGATGATCGCTCATTTGTTTTACAGGGGTAGCATTCGGGATGACTTTGGGTTTACCGGGTTGCGGTTGTTTTATCGTGTGATGGATCAGACCCAGGTGAACGAGGGAGATGATGTGCCCTTTATGGATGAGGCCGTGGAGATAGATCCCTATATGCGCAACCAGACTTTTTATTACCATTTTGACATGGAGTCTGTGTATGTGCAGCCTGGTGAAACCGTCGAACTCTATTTTGAGGTGTATGACAACGACCCCCTCCGTGGCCCAAAAAGTGCCCGCAGCCGTGTGTTTAGTCATTATATCCCCTCCGAAGAGGAAATGGTGGCAGAGCAGCGGGAAAGTGAGGAGCGGATTCAGGATGGCTTGCGTGAGGGCAGAGGAGAAGCCGGGGATGCCCGCGACCAGGTGGAAGAATTGCGCCGGCAGTTGCTGGATTCTGAGAGTGTGGGATGGGAACAGCGCGAAATGCTGCAGGAACTGCTGGATAAGCAGCAGCAGATGGAGGAGCGCATTCGTGAGCTGGCTGAAGAGAAAAAAGAACAGGAGACCCGCAGCGAACAGTTTATGGAATCCGACGACCAGCTTAAAGAAAAGCAGGAAGAACTGCAGCGGTTGTTTGATGAGGTGATGTCTGATGAGATGCGGGATTTGTTTGAGCAATTGCAACAGGAAATGGACCAGCTGAACCGTGATGACATCTATGAAATGCTGGATCAGATGGATTTCGAGTTTCAGGACATGGAACGGTCGATGGACCGCGCCCTGGAGATGTTCCGGCAGTTTGCCATGGAAAGAATGTTGGATGAGAGTATTGACCGGCTGGAAGAGTTGCAGGAAGCACAGGAAGAGCTTCGGGAACAAACACTCGGGGGAGACGACCAGGAGGGCCTGGGTCAGCAGCAGGAAGGCCTGGATCAGCAGCAGGAAGAGCTGAATCAGGCCTATGACCAGGTACGCGATATGCTGGAGGATTTCCGGGAGACCAATGAAAGTCTGAGTCGGCCCCATACGCTGGACGATACAAGTCAGGATGAGGAAGATGTGTCTGAATCCCTGCAGGAGGCCCTTGACAACCTGATGGATGGTTCTCCCGGAGAGGCGGGTCAGAATCAACAGGATGCCGGTGAGCAGATGAATCAGCTTTCCGATGTTCTTCAGGGGATGCAGCAACGAATTTTTCAGGAGCAACTGGCGGAAGATGCCCGCGCCATCAGGATGTTGCTTGAGAACCTGCTGAAATCCAGTTTTGCCCAGGAAGACCTGATTCATGAAACCAGACAGGCCAACATGAATGACCCCCGGTTTGTAGCGATGATACGTAATCAACGGAAGATTCAGAGCGATATGGAGGTGATCGAAGACAGTCTTGTGGCCCTCGCGCAGAGGCAGATGGCAATTCGCTCTTATGTAAATCGTGAGGTGGCTGAAGTGCAGCGTCAAATGCGCGAGTCCATAGACCATATGATCAACCGGCGGCAAAACCAGGCCGCATCTCGCCAACAATATAGTATGACACATATCAACAACCTGGCCCTTATGCTTAATGAAAGTCTGCAGGAAGTGCAGGATCAAATGGCTATGGGGCAGGGGATGGGCGATGATTCCGATGACGGACCGGGTGAGCCCTCCTTTCAGAATATGCGGGAGATGCAGGAGCAGATGAACGAGATGTTACAGGAGATGCAGGATGGACATCAGCCTATGCCCGGAGAAACCGGAGAAGAAATGTCACTGAGTGAGCAAATGGCCCGTATGGCAGCTCAACAGGAGGCGATCCGCAATGAGCTTCGCCGGAAAGAACAGGAGATGCGAAATCAGGGTCAGGAAGTGGATGAAGGCCTGCAGGAGCTGCAACGACAGATGGAAGAATCTGAACTGGACATGCTTCGCAAGGAGTTGTCTTCTCAGACCATGGAACGTCAGCAAGATATTTTAACACGGTTGTTGGAACACGAACGTGCTGAAAGACAGCAGGAAGAGGAAGACAGGAGGGAGGGTACTACCGCAATTGATTACGAATTAAGTAACCCTGAAGAGATTTTTCAGTATAATAGAGATAGAGAAAGGGAAGTTGAAATGCTGAGGAGTTTACCGCCAAGGCTTCGGCCTTTTTTCCGTCAAAAAGTTGAAATGTATTTCTTGCATGTAGATTGATTATGAACCGTACTTACCTGAAAAGACATCTGCGTCTTGCCGTCGAGCAAAATGAGCTGAACAAGCTGGAAGCCTTTGTGGAGAATATCTGCGATGATTACCATATTTATGATGCGTATTTTGGTAACATAATGGCAGCCAAAACATTACTGTTCGAATTGGCCCTTGATATCATTGACAAAAAAGACTTTTATATAGATATATATTTTCAATCTACGCCATCCGGCCTGGTCTTTACCGTAAAGCTGGATCAATACTTTTTGGACCTGGCCGGAATGTTTGACCGTGTGAAGAACCTGGCACCCGATGACCCGGAAGGATATTCCGAAGAGGGGCACCGGCTTATGATGCTGCGGCTTCTGAGTGATGATGTGATGTTTGATGCGGCTGATGAAAGCATTGAGCTCGTTTTTAATGTGACCGGCGTGAATGAAGCCCTGACCATTCAGCGTATTGAGATGTTGCATCGCTATTACGAAATGCTGGATAAAGTAAAAAACCTCAACTGAGTTTAAGTGGATTCCCCGAATCACATAGATTTTCATTTTCTGGATGTTCAGTGGCCGGGCTTCTCAGAAGAAAAGATCAGGCAATGGATCATTGATGCCATTACCCGTGAAGGTTCCGTACCGGGTGTACTGACCATTATTTTCTGTGATGATGCCTATTTACTACAGCTGAACCAGGCTTTCCTCGAGCATGATACCCTGACTGATGTGATTACTTTTCCTTATGGAGATGATTTTGAAGGCCTCAGCGGGGATGTGTTTATCAGTTTGCCAAGGGTGCGGGAAAATGCCCTGGCATTTGAAGTGGATGCAGCGCAGGAGCTTTTCCGGGTCATAATCCACGGGGTTTTGCATCTGCTGGGGTATGATGACTCAGATCCTTCCGCCAGGGAGGCCATGCAAGCCAAAGAGAATTATTACCTATCTTTGCTCTCCTGAGAAATATTTAGTACATGGTTTTTGATCGCTACGATATTATTGTTGTCGGTGGCGGCCATGCCGGTTGTGAAGCATCTGCTGCAGCTGCCCGGCTTGGTTCGCGGGGGTTGCTTGTGACCCTGAACCTTTCGACCATTGCCCAGATGTCGTGCAATCCGGCCATGGGAGGTATCGCCAAAGGGCAGATAGTCCGGGAGATCGATGCGTTGGGAGGATTTTCCGGCATTGTCACCGATCACACCATGATCCAGTTCCGGATGCTTAACCGCAGCAAGGGCCCGGCGATGTGGTCTCCCCGTGCACAGAGCGACCGCGTGCGGTTTTCCAATAAATGGCAGGAAATCCTTATGGACATACCTAATCTTCATATCTGGCAGGATGGTGTCAATGGGTTGGTCGTGAAAGACGGAAAAGTACGGGGTGTCAAAGCCGCCATGGGAGGAGAGATTTACGGGGACGCCGTGATCATTACCAGCGGTACTTTTCTCAATGGAAAGATCCATGTGGGGAAAACCCAGATGGAAGGAGGAAGGCTTGGAGAATCTAATTCTTCCGGGCTTACCCGTGATTTAAAACAATATGGGATTGAGTCGGATCGTCTGAAAACAGGCACACCGGTGCGCGTAGACGGCAGGTCAATCAATTTTGAGGTGTTGATTGAACAGGAAGGTGACGCGTATCCCGGAAAATTTTCCTACCTGGATACCCCGCCGTTACACAATCAACGAAGTTGTTACCTGGCTTATACCAACCAAAAGGTACACGATATATTGCGTGAAGGCTTTGCTGATTCCCCGCTATTTACCGGTCGGATTCAGGGAAGTGGCCCTCGTTATTGCCCATCCATAGAGGATAAAATAGACCGCTTTTCTGAAAGGCCCAGGCACCAGCTATTTGTAGAGCCCGAAGGCATGGAAACCG
>PWHO01000137.1 GCA_003555385.1 Bacteroidales bacterium | reverse complement strand
TTAATCTTTAAGATACAATGGGATTATTTTCTTTTTTGACCAAGGAGATTGCGATTGACCTTGGCACGGCTAATTCCATCATCATTCACAATGACAAAGTGGTGGTGGAGGAGCCTTCGATTGTGGCGATGAATCGCACAACCGGTGAGATGATTGCAGTGGGGAAGCAGGCACTGATGATGCATGGCAAAACCCATGAAAATATAAAAACATTGCGACCGCTTCGCGACGGGGTTATTGCTGATTTTCAGGCTGCGGAGGCAATGATCCGGGCAATGATCAAAATGACAGAAACAAAAAAGCCGTTATTTCCCCCCTCACTGAAAATGGTAATCTGTATTCCTTCCGGAATTACGGAGGTGGAGGAAAGGGCAGTGCGCGACAGTTGCGAACAGGCCGGTGCCAAAGAGGTCAGGCTGATTCATGAACCCATGGCTGCTGCCATCGGTATCGGCATTGATGTACTGGAACCTGTTGGTAACATGGTGATCGATATCGGGGGTGGTACCACCGAAATTGCGGTGATTGCACTGGGAGGTATTGTTTGTAACAAGTCCATACGCATTGCAGGTGACGATTTCAATACCGATATCATGGAATTCATGCGCAAGCAGCACAACATTCTGATCGGTGAACGGACCGCAGAAAGGATTAAGATTGAAGTGGGAACAGCCATGACGGAGTATGATAATCCGCCGGATGATTATGCCGTGCATGGAAGAGATATGATGACTGGTGTTCCCAAAGAGATCAGTGTAACCTATTCGGAAGTGGCTCATTGTCTGGATAAGTCACTGACAAAAATTGAGGCGGCAGTGATGAATGCCCTGGAGATGACGCCCCCGGAGCTTTCAGCTGACATTTACCGTACAGGGATATATATGGCCGGTGGTGGCTCGCTGTTGCGCGGACTGGATAAAAGACTGGCTTTAAAAACCAAGCTGAAAGTCCATGTAGCTGAAGATCCGCTGCGGGCAGTGGCCAGGGGAACGGGAATTGCCCTGAAGAATTTTGACAAATTCCCCTTCCTGATCAAGTAATGCTACTTGCCGGGTAAAGCCTTTATCAGCCGGCACATCTTTAATACGGACCTTAAACCGAACATCCCGGTATGCGCAACCTGTTTCGGTTCATACAACGGTATCACTTTTTCTTTTTCTTCCTGCTGTTGCAGGTGGTGGCACTTTTATTGACCCTCAGCAGCCAGCATTTTCAACAGGCTTACCTGTTTCATTCGAGTAATACGGTGTCTGGGTATGTATACCGAACCTACAACAGTATCAGCAGTTATATGCATCTCAGGGAGGTCAACGAACAATTGCTGGAGGATAACAGGCGGCTGATGGAGAGAAACAGGGAGAATTTTCTGATAACGGATCAGCAGGTATTCAAGCATGAGGACAGTGTCTCCCAGCGCAGGTACACTTACCTGAATGCCGGGGTGATCAATAAGTCGGTGAACCGGCGCAACAATTATATGACCCTTAACAAAGGGCGGCAGCACGGAATTGAACCCGATATGGGTGTGATTACCGGCAATGGCGTAGCCGGGATTGTAATGCATGTGTCAGACAATTTCAGCTCCGTGATGTCTCTTTTGCACAGTGATATGCTGGTGAGTGTTAAAATCGGCAAGAATGATCATATCGGAACACTGCAGTGGGAGGGAGGGGATTACCGCAGAACGGTAATGTCTTACATCCCCCCGCATGTGGATCTGAGTGTGGGAGATTCTATTTTCACCAGCGGGCACTCCAGGGTTTTTCCTGAAAATGTATTTGTGGGGACCATCGAAGACTGGGAGGTCAGGAGGGGCGAGAATTTCTTTACTGCCACAGTGAAGATGGCCATCGATCATAACAAGCTTTCTTTAGTATATGTGGTTAAAAACCTCATGAGGGAAGAGCAGGAAGAATTGGAATCTGCTGTCCCCGGGGATATTCAATTTTAAATCCTATGGTTATGTTCCGCTGGAAGCTGCTTCTCATGTTCTTTGCAATAGTGTTGTTACAGGTGCTGATATTGAACAATGTGTATCTTGGTGGCTATATCAACCCCCAGGTGTATGTGTTGTTTGTGCTGATCCTCCCCTTTGACGTCCGCGGGTGGCACTTGCTGTTGATGGCCTTTTTTCTGGGGCTGCTGATAGATGTATTTGAAGACTCCCTGGCAATACATACTGCTTCAACGGTAATGCTGGCTTTTGCCAGACCTTTTGTGCTGAAACTGCTGACGGGCAAACAACCCGATGATGCCGGTGACGTTCCTTCTTTCCGTACCCTGGGAACCATGACCCTGTTTGTGTACAGCCTGGTCTTGATTCTGATTCACCACATGGTACTTTTCTTTATGGAAATGTTTCATTTCCGTGATTTTACCGAGACCATCTTTCGTGTGGTTATCAGCGGTGGACTTACCCTCCTGTTTGTCATCATTGGTTTTGCCCTGTTTAACAGGCCGACGTCAAAACGCTGATTCTCAAATTCCGGCCGCTGGTTAAAAAATCTTAAAAGGATTTTTGCTGAAATAAATGTTTATAACTTTGAATGGTTCAATAATGGCCACTCCGGTGTTATGTTTTGCAAATTTCTGATAATCATTTCCATAGGTGTTTTTATGAATTCTTGCTGGCCGGGTGGCCAGGAAGGTGAGGCTGATCATTATCTGCTGGAAGGGAAGCTGGAAAATGTGTCCAATGATCAGCTGGAGATTCAGGAGCTGACCACCAACGACCTTATTCCGCTAGACACCATTGAAACCAATCCGGATGGAAGTTTTTCCTATCGGGGAACGATTGATGAGGCAGGTTTTTATATTCTGAGGGCTGATGAAGCCAACAATATTACGCTGGTGATTGAACCGGGAGAGGAAATTGCCTTGCAAGGTGATGCTGCCAACCTGCAGGATACCTATTCAGTGGAAGGTTCCGAGGGGTCTGTGCTTTTATCTGAATTGAATACCCGCCTCAGGAGGAGCTATGAAAAGGTTGATTCGCTGGCTGAAGTATTTGAGGCCAGTCAGTATACAGACAGCTTCCCGGAAGTAAGGGAGCGGCTTAACCAGGCTTACAATAAAATTTTTGAGAGTCACCAGGAGTATGTGAAGACTTTCATCAGTGAGAATAAGCATTCCCTGGCCTCCGTCATTGCGTTGTACCAGTTTTTTGGCAACCATTTGCTGCTGAGCGAAAGCGAGGACTTTGAGTATTTTGTGAAGCTGAGTGAATCCCTCTCAAAACGTTATCCCACAAACCGGCATGTGATGGATCTGAAACGCCGGGTAAGTCGCCACAAGCGCGATGAAGAACGCAGGAAAGCTGCAGAGGAGAGCCTGGCCATCGGAGCCGAAGCACCTGAAATTGTACTTCCTGATCCCGAGGGAAATATGAGGGCTTTGTCGGATCTGCGCGGGAAATATGTACTGATCGACTTCTGGGCATCATGGTGTACACCTTGCCGCGAAGCAAAACCCCGTTTAAGGGATATTTATGATACTTATCGTCCACATGGGTTTGAAATTTACGGAGTTTCCCTGGACCGGACTCAAAATCAGTGGTTGCGGGGAATTGAAGAAGATTCCTTAACATGGACGCAGGTGAGTGATCTGCGGTTCTGGAGCTCCCCGGTTGTAAGTTTATACAACGTGGAGAGCATTCCATATAGCGTTTTGATAGATCCGGAGGGTCGGATCATTCATAAAGATTTGTCAGTCAGTGAACTGGAAAATATCCTGGCAGGCATATTCGGCAGCTGATCAGCCAAACCATTATCTACCAGAGTTTTTCAACGTCGTACGCATTCTCCGTAACAGAATCGTAGTGGTCTGCAGGCAGGTCCCAGCTCAGAATTTCTGCTTTTTCGTTCAGAACGGCCATTCTCCTGTTTTGTGCATCAAATATCATGGTGCCGTTGTAATTGTACGTGGGCGGGTAATAGATGTGCAGGCTGATCGTCGGATCCAGGGGTGAGGTATTTTGCAGTTTGTGGATCACGTTATAGGGTTCATAAATGATCTCGCCCGGTTTGAAGGTTTTGGTGGGATGTAAAAACACCTTTTTCTTTCTGGGGGCAAATCCGTAAAGGGTTTCAGCCACAATACCCTGCAGGGGAACCACATATCCCCAGAAGTTTTTATGCTGATGAATGGGGAGCAAAAACTGGGGCGGCCATGTCATGATAAAAACCTGGTAAGGTTCTTCCATGAGCTTTATCCGGTTGTATTTGCCCAGGTCATGCCCCTTGATGTATTCTTCGTACGGTAGTTTAGTCAGTTCAACTGACGCAAGTGCATTTTTGATGTCCTGAGGCTCCGGTTGTTTTGTGCCCCGCTTCTTTAAAATATCCAGTAAATTGTTCATTTCGATGGGTTTATTTTTTGAGTGTTCGTTATTTGAGTGTGAATCTGTTTTCTGTCACTTTGTAATGTTTTCTGAGGTTAAATATACTATAATCTGAGGAAACTTAAGTAATGTAAAGTCTATTTTCCCCCGCATAATCGGAATCCCGGATGGAGGGTCGGCGTTTTTCTGTATATTTGGCAATAATCCGGCAGGATATGCTCCAAAGGCCGGTGATTTACTTCATCTGAAAATTGGATGCCAGACAAATGCCAGTTACCGGAAAGGTGTATTTTATTTCAGACAGTCACCTGGGCGTCCCCGACAGGGAGTCCAGCATAGCGCGGGAGAAATTGTTCGTTAAGTGGCTGGATGAGATCAGCCCTGATGCTTCTGCCATTTACTTGCTGGGCGACATTTTCGATTTCTGGTTTGAATACACTACCGTTGTTCCCAAAGGGTATGTGCGACTATTGGGTAAACTCGCGGAGATCTCCGACATGGGTATCCCCATTCATTATTTTACCGGCAATCATGACATGTGGGCATTTCAGTATTTTGAGAAAGAACTGGGAATGAAAATGCATCGCCAGCCGGTGGAGCATACCTTATCAGGTAAACGTTTTTACATCGGGCATGGTGACGGGCTTGGTCCGGGAGAAGCCGGTTACAAAATGCTGAAGGCCTTTTTTTCTTGCCGTTTTTGCCAGAAAATGTTTTCATGGTTGCATCCCGGGCTGGGAATCCGGCTGGCACGTTCGTGGTCACGAAGGAGCCGTGCGGCAAACGCCAAAAAGGATGAAGTATATCTTGGTGAGGATAAGGAAAGGCTTGTCCAATATTGTTTAGAGGTGTCAAAGACCCGGCAGGTCGATTATTTCGTGTTTGGTCACCGGCATCTGCCCCTCCATATTGAGATCCGCCCCGGCGTTCAATACGTGAATACCGGTGACTGGATCAGCCACTTTTCCTATGCCGTTTTTGACGGAGAGGAACTGGTGCTGAAGAAATATAAAGATTAATCTGTCTGACTCAGCGAGGGAATGGTGATGGTAAAGGTCGTGCCTTCCTGCTCATCCGTCTGAAAACGGACAATCCCCTGCAGGTATTTTTCGGTCAGGACCTTGATGCTGTAAGCACCCCAGCCTCTTCCTTCGCCTTTGGTGGAATAGGCCTTCTGGAAAAGCCTCAGCTGTGAGGAACGGGGGATAAACTGTGGGTTTTTAACAGTGAAATAAGCGTTGCGGGTTTGTGGATCATAACCGGATATCACCTTTACCGGGTCGTGATTGCCCGTGGCCTCGAGGGCGTTTTTGACCATGTTGATCAACACCCTGCGAAGAAGGGTCCGCTCCGTTATGATATTTTCCCCGGATTTTTGCAGCTCCACTTTTCTTTTGCTGAATTTTTGCATATTTCCCAGTGACCGTACCACTTCTTCGGTGATTTCCCCGATGTTCACCTCTTCATAATTTGGCCTTAGGGTCTGGGTTTCGACGTTACTGATCAGCCGATAAGACTGCACCTCATCGGATATGGCTGCAGACACATCGTTGAGTATTTGCTTGATCTTGGTTTCTGACAGTTCTCCGAATGCCTCATTCAGCCCTTGAAGGATGGCCGCAGAATTCATGATGTCATGAAGGAAAATATTTTCAAGCATTTGCCTTCGCTTACGGTCGCTGATGTCTTCCAGGGCAGCAAAAATGAACAGTTCACCCAGGTGTTCGAAAGGTTTGGTGAATACGCTGAGTGTCAGGGAGCCCCCATTTCTTAGTGAAATATTACACTCTTCCTTGCCTTGTTGGCCTCCTTCACTGGCCGACAGGGCAAGGTTGAATCCGCAGACATTACAAAACTCGGAGGAACCGCATCCCAGTTCTCCTTCTTCAACGTTGATGCACCCAAGGCATTCGCCGGGGCGTTGCCCCGGAGGCTGATCTGTTACCACTTCGTCCCGGGCTACCGGATGGCGATTCAGATAGACCACCTGGCGGTGCATATTTAGTATCATGATAATATTTGGGGTGTCGCGCAGCAACTCCGGGAACAAACCGCTTTGCAGAATAAGGGATGACTGTGTTTTCAGAATGGCGGGATCACTTTTTATGGTGGGGTCAAACATGCCGGAAGCTTTATTGTACATTGGCTAAATTACAAAAAACTTGCAGAGGGGCTTATTTTCTCGGCCCCGGCTTTGTATATTTGTAAGAAGCGCATTTAAAAATACGGGATATGCTAAACGAAAAGGACATTCAACAACTCAAAGAGAAGGGGATCACCAAAGAGGGTTTCCTCAGGCAAATAGATCATTTTAAAAAAGGATTTCCGCCTTTGGATATAGACCGCCCTGCCACTGTGGGTGACGGCATTCTGCGGGTGCAGGATCGGAAAGTGAAATGGCTGGCTGACCACTTCAGTAAAGAAGCCGGCGGTTACCGTATTACCAAATTCATTCCCGCCAGTGGAGCGGCCACCCGGATGTTCAGGGATGTGTTTGTATGGAGAGACTTGATTGCTGCGGGTGTGGATATTGAAAGCCTGCTCTCGTCCAAGCCGGAAGCCAGGATGTTTTTTGACCGGATCAGGGATTTTGCTTTCTGGGATGACCTTGCACTGGCTCTTGACAAAGATGACCTGGTTGCGGAGCACTTGCAGGAACAACGGAATTATCTGCCTTTACTGGACTATCTGCTGTTTGATTATGGCCTGGACTATGCAAGCCTGCCGAAGGCACTGATAGCTTTCCACATGTGTGACAGAAGTTACCGGACTCCATTGGAAGAGCACATGGTGGAAGGAGCGGATTATGCCTGTGATGATCAGGGGAAAGTGCGGCTGCATTTTACCCTTTCACCCGAACATATCCAGCCTTTCAGGGAGCGGTTAAAAAAAACGCAGCCCTGGTTTGAGAAAAAATTTGAATTTAGTTTTGAAATTACCCATTCGGTACAGAAACCCTCCACTGATACCATTGCAGTTGGTAAAGACAATCTGCCTTTTCGTGAAAAAGACGGGTCACTGGTATTTCGTCCGGGTGGCCATGGCGCCCTGATCGATAACCTCAATGAACATGAAGATGACCTGATCTTTATCAAAAATATTGATAATGTGGTACCTGACAGGCTGAAGCCGGATACCCTGCTTTACAAAAAAGTGCTCGGAGGTCTTATGCTGGAGCTTCAGAAAGAGGCCTTTGCATGGCTGCACCGGATTGACAAAGGACGCCTGAGTGAACTGGAATATACCCAGGCCGTTGATTTCGCCGTCAACAGCCTGAACATTCACCGGTCATTTCTTCCGGAAGATCCTGAGGAAGGGCAGAAGGTGTTGCATGATAAACTGAACCGTCCTCTAAGGGTATGTGGGATGGTAAAGAATGAAGGTGAGCCTGGCGGGGGGCCTTTCTGGGTGAAAGATCCGTCAGACGGAAGTCTGTCCCTTCAGATCGTTGAGATGTCGCAGATCAACAGGAAAGATCCGCAGCAGGAAGCTGCTGTGAAGAAAGCCACTCATTTTAACCCGGTTGACCTGGTTTGTTCTGTGAAAGACTATAAAGGGCTGGATTTTGATCTCAAAGAATACATTGATCCGGAAACAGGCTTCATCAGCTATAAATCAAAAGACGGTCGTGACCTGAAGGCCCTTGAACGGCCCGGTTTATGGAACGGTGCCATGGCCCGGTGGAATACGGTATTCGTGGAGGTGCCCCTGGGCACTTTTAACCCGGTCAAAACCATCAATGATCTTCTGCGTGACGGGCACCGGGGTGAATAAGTGATTACTGGCTGCTTCTTTCCTGCATGTCCTGGCGGATGAAATTGCCTGCCTGCTCCGCGCTGATCTGTTTGGCTCGGATTTTCTTCCCGCTGTCCAGGATGAATATTTCGGGAATGCTGTAGATCTGGTATTTGTCAAGGACCCCTGAGGTATTGGCTGTATCGTTTACATGGATCCAGTTATCCGGGTACTCTTCAAGGGCATTCAGCCACTGCTCACTGCCGGGCTCCGTATTCATGGCAAAAACTTTTACTTCTGCCTCTTCAAACTGCCTGACGGCTTCATCCAGAACCGGGTAGGCTTCCCTGCAGTATGGGCAGTCCGATTCCCAAAAATACAGTATCAGGTAATCGGCTTCCACTTCATGGAGGGTGACCGGGTTCCCGGCCGGATCGTATACCTCAATGTCGGGAGCTACATTCCCCAGCAGCAATGGTCGCAGCTCTTCTGCCCTTTCGGCGAGGGTTTCCAGCCTTTCTTCCTCAATCCAGGATGCTTCTCCCGTTTGATAGTAATTGTCAACAAGGTGAACAAACACGGCATCTGCTCCCATTACCCTGGAGTTTTGCGCGTGATTGGTCAAAAACCACAGGGTGTAACGGAAAACTTCTTCATTGGTCATGGATTTGTCGAGCACCCGGTCGGCAGCCTGAATGATTGAGTCAGGGTGTTGCGCCAGTACGTTGTTGAAGAACAACCGAAGTCTGCCGTGATAGGCCGGGGTATAGAGCAGACGCTGGTCTGAAAAATCAATATTGTCAAAGAAGTGCCGGGTATAAATGTTGTACATGGCTTCCCTGTCGTAACTGCCGTCTGCCCTGAGCGGAGGCTCGGGCAGTTCCGGGTCTCTCTGAACCATCAGTACTTTGGGGAATAAGCCTTCAGGGTCTTCTGCAATGATTTGTTCCTGCAATTCCCCGACCTCCTCATCCATCTGCCTGAGTTCCTGTTGTAATCCGGACCTTTCTCCCTGGCCGGTATCCGGTGATTGAAGAGCTGCTTCTGCTTCTTGCCGTTGCCGGTTTTTTTCGCGGATGAAATTCAGGTATTCATAAAAAACTTCGTTATCGGGTGACCCGGTAAATTCGGCGGTTCCTATAAAATCATCCGGGTCAACAAGAATTTCAAAATGCTGATTGCTATCCACAATGACTTCCATGTTGCGCTCATCGGAAAGAACCACAAGGTAGATTCCCGGATTCAGGTTCTCCTCTCCTTCAAAAACAGCTACTCCCTGACGATTGACATAAGCCGTGTCTTTCAGGTACTGCTGGTTGCCAAAATGGTAGGCCAGGTAACATTCCGTGTCCTGCGTTTCTTTAAACTGCACGGTGATTCGGTGCCCGGTTCGGGAAAAGCACCCGGAGGTAAACATGAGAAGGGCAGAGAGAAGGATCAGGTGTTTCATCTTGTTGTTTGGGTTAGATATACGACTGTTACTAAAGCCATCCGCCTTCGTCCTGCAAAAGGTCGGGGCTGATGTTTTCGTGGAAAATAACCTGGTGCACGGCGGTAAGTCCGTTCAGCAAGGCGAGGCCCCACCTTGATTTGTAAAGATCCCTGATTAGGACAATGGCCTGCTGCCGGGCAATGACGGTGTTTTTCTGGTACAACATCACAAAATCCTTCATGTCCTGGTAGATGTCGGCCATGTTGTCCGACAAGCTGGATTCAACAGAATCATGGTTGTGGTCGTGCGTATAATAAATGTCGTTCTTACCGAATTTCTCACGAAGTGTTTTGAAGATGCCCTCCCATTGTTCTTCTGTCACGAAGCGCTCGCCCGGCCCGGAATCTTCCGGGTGTACCCCTGGAAGCAGGGAGCCTTTCAGGTAAATAAGCGGTGCTATTTTGTGAAAATAATCCAGGATTTCCTGCATGGCATAGCCGTCTGCTTTTTCGTAGAACAGGCAATATTCATTGGCCACGGTAAGCATTTCGAGTACTGCCGGGGAGGCAGTGATATCTTCCGGTTGATTTTTTTCCATGTAATAACTAATTGACAATTAAGACCTGTGTGGTTTTTTTGAAAAACTTAAACAAAGGTTGTGCTTTTTTGATGAAATTCAAAAAGATTTTTTGTAGTTTTGCCACACCATTTGCCCAGGTGGTGAAATTGGTAGACACGCTACTTTGAGGGGGTAGTGGCTGCAAGGCCGTGCAAGTTCGACTCTTGTCCTGGGCACTATCTGACAGAACGATCTTAAACTTACTGATATCAGCAAATTATTGCCCGGATGGCGAAATTGGTAGACGCGCTAGTTTCAGGGACTAGTGATGGTAACATCGTGCAGGTTCGAGTCCTGCTCCGGGCACTAAAAGGTCATTCTTGTTTCAGG
>PWHO01000219.1 GCA_003555385.1 Bacteroidales bacterium | reverse complement strand
GGAGACAAAACCCCTGCCAGCAAAGTCAACTTCAATAAAGCCCTCAGATTTGGCAACAGCACCGTCAGAAATGCCTGCAGCAGCGCAGACCGCCCCCGGCGAATCGGCTCAAATCCTTGCATCCGGTCAATGATTGTTTTCATAGTAACCTTGCTATTGTTCGTGTCTCATTCAACAATCCGCCCGGCATCCATCCAGTATTTCATAACAACATCACTTCCCCACCACCACCTCTGTCATCCCATCTTCATGGAGATAATCCCCGGCGCATTCCATAATGTCTTCCGCGGTAATGGTTTTCAGCGTTTCCAGGTAATCGTCATAATGGGATACGTCCAGGCCAAAAACCACCAGCTCCTTGAAACGCTCTTTTTGCGCCAGCGGGCCGTCAAAGGAGCGCAGGAAACTGCCTGAAAGATAATTCTTCAATATCTCCAGTTCTTTTTCATCAGCGGGCACGGTCCGCAAGGCCTTCAGCTCCCGGTACACCTCTTCAAGGGCAGCCTCACGCACATCTGCCCCTACCTGGGAGGTAATAAAGAAATATCCGCTGTGGACCAATGAAATGATATTTGACCCGATGCCATAGGTGTACCCCTTATCCTGGCGAATGTTTTGCATCAGCCTCGATCCATAGTATCCGCCAAGCAATGCATTGGTGATTTTAAGCTTATGATAGGATGGGTGGGTGCGGTTGAAAAGCTGTTTTCCCACACGAATGGCCGACTGCACCGCAGAAGGCACTTCCAGGTGAACCTTACGCTGGCCCGGGGAGATCACCTGAAACCCCCTTGCATCAGCCGGTGCCGGTTCTGCCCGGTCATCCCGGCCAAAACGCTGCTCCAGCTTCGCTATCATATCGCCTGGAACCCGGCCGGCAACCAGCACAAAGGCATTACCGGTATGAAAATGACGCGCATGGAAATCTTCCAGGTCTTTTCTTTCAACCTTTTCAAAATCGCGGGTTCTGAGCCGGTATCCATAAGGATGGTCTTCCCCGTAAATAAGTTCAGCAAAGTAAGTCCGGGCCAGGTGACTGACTTTCTTCTGGTTCAGCAGATGCATCTGCTGATGATTTTTCAGGAAAGCGTGCATGTCCTCTTCAGGAAAGACCGGTTCCTGCAGCATTTCCGTAAGAAGGTCAAGGGCAGGCTCCAGGTGTTTGTTCAACACGAACATCCCTGCCGAAATAATATCTTTCTGTGCTTCAATATGAATAAACGCACTGTAAAAATCGAGCATCTCATTGATCTCTGACCGGTTTTTACTCCTGGTTCCGTATCTTAACAGGTTTGCTGTGGTATAAGCCACCAGGGGTTTGTCCTGGTGATAACTGCCCGCTTTGATAACCACCTCTATTTTCACAAACTCCTCGGTGCCCCCTTCCAACAGGTACACAGGCAGGCCATTTTTCAGAGTGAAATACACGGGCTCCCTGAATGGTCTGTCAGAAAGCAGTTTTACCGGCGGTGGTGTTTTTCTGTTCAACATGGGCTTATCATTTTTGAAATCCGCTCATTCGTTACTTTTGCCATAATGCAGGATACTCAGATTTTCTGCGCGAAACACCCCTTCTGCTACCCTGCGTACATCTTCAGGCTCAACCCGGGCATAAGCATCCGTTTGCCGGTTCAGCAGATCTGCATCTCCCAGTAATTCATACCAGCAAAGACTCATGGCCTTTGCCAGCACACTGCTCTCAAAATAGGTATGGGTCGCCTCCACCCGGTTCTTCACTTTTTGCAGCTCCCTGTCATCCGGCCTGGTTGTCATCAGCTTTTCCAGCTCATTCCGTAAAAGCTCTTCAGCCTCAGAAGGCGAAACCTGCTCATGGAGCTTGGCCGTAACCATCAGAAGACCAGGATCTATACTCCCTGCGACGTAGGCATTCGCCTCGCTGAAGACCTTGCGGTCATGCACAAATTCCCTGGTCAGGCGGGCCGATTCCCCGTTGGCCAGGAGGTCACTGACCAGGTCAGTGGCATGATAGTCAGGATGGGTAAGCCGGCACATATGATAAGCCATAAAAATCTGGTGCTGCGGAACATCCCCGGTAACTTCTTTCCGTTTTTCTTGTTCCCGGGATGGTTCTGCAGGGAGGTTGCGTCCATTGACAGGGCCTGCAGGAATATCCCCGAACCATTTTTCCGCAAGCCGGAAAACCTCCTGCGGATCCACAAAACCACTGACACAGAGTATCGCATTGGAAGGATTGTAAAAGCGCCTGAAAAAACCTTTCACGTCATCCATACCGGCATTTTTGATCTGCTCAATGTCCTGCCCGATCGTCGCCCACTGGTAAGGGTGCACTTGATAAGCCAGTGGACGCAGCAACAGCATGGCATCACCGTAGGGCTGGTTCAGGTAGGATTGGCGGTATTCTTCCACCACCACACTTTTTTGGGTCTCCAGTTTTTTCTCAGAGAAATCCAGCCCCAGCATCCGGTCAGATTCCAGCCAGAATGCCACCTCAAGGTTTTGTGCGGGGAGAGTGACATAATAATTGGTAATGTCATTGGTGGTAAACGCATTGTTTTCACCCCCGGCATACTGCAGCTGGCGATCGTAATCCTGAATATTGACAGAACCCTCAAACATCAGGTGTTCAAACAAATGGGCAAAGCCTGTCTTTCCGGGTGTTTCATCCCTGGCCCCCACATCATAAAGCAGGTTAAAGGCTGCAAGGGGTGTAGTTTCATCACGGTGTACCAATACCCTGAGCCCGTTTGATAATGTATGTCGTTCAAATGTCACCATATCTTATCTCCATTCAAAAATATCCCATTTATCCCTGGGCCGTCGATCTGCCTGCCATTGAAAATTCTGAAGCATCCTGTCCTCCTGCGGAATATCCTCAGGGGGAAACAAAGTGGCTTCGGGCTGCCTGACAAACTGTATACCTGTTATTTCCCTCCCTTCCACAAAAATAACCACATTGGAAGAAATCGCTTTATTGATCCCTACCAGGTCACCGTCTTCGTCCCGGATAAAGAAAATAGTCTGACTATTTCCATCCACATCCACACGCCAAAGTTCATTGTCTCTGAAATGGCCCAGCATATTACGCCCCTTCATCTGGTTGTATCCGAGGTCCTCCTCCTCGGAAATAATGAATGCCGCTTCATCAAGCGCCACAGACAGCATCTCCCGGCCGTCCGTTTTAACCTCAATGGTATTGGCCGTCAGCTGATACACATCTGACCATAAAACAGGACTATGATACAGGTAAATGAGCGAATCAGGCACACTGTAAACAATGGAATCACTGAGGCCCTGCAGGTCATTGCTAAAAAACCGGGCATGGTGGTGTGCGTAAAAATACCGTTCATCCCTTTCCTCCGCATATACAGATTTCAGGGTGTCGGCATGCATGAACAGGGAGTCATTGTCTGTGATCACGGTCAGTACCGCTTCTTGTGTTACCACCGACATCCCATCGTTTTCAAAATGCTCGGCAAAATGACCGGTGATCATCACATCCTCGATGCTGTCACGAATCAACACATTGCTGGTAGCCCTTCCGTAACCCCTGTTCCGGTCGTAAAACACAGAATCTCCCGTCATGGATTGCTCCTGGTTGGTAAAAAATGCATCCTTGCTGAAGCGGGCCAGGTCCTGGCGGGTGTCGTACCAGCCATTGCGGCAGAAAATGGTATTCTCTTCGCTGACGATGGTCGTGGGGCCGAAAAAATAGGCTACCTCCGACTGGGTATTATATTTCAGGGTATCCGATTCCATGGTGTACTCCGGGTTTACCAGCGTCACCTCATCGCGGAAAAAAAACTCCTTGTCATCCGCATAATAGAAACCCCAGACACTGGTCAGTTCATTTTCCGCATCCACGATCCTGCCTCCGTCAATATAATTGGCGGTATTCAGGTCCAGGTCATATTCCAGGTAGTCCGTGTACAAAGTCATCTGGGGGTCAACCATTCGCACATCACCGGTAAGCTCGGCCCATCGCCTGTCACCGTCATAATACAATTCATTCCCGTAAATACTGACCGTATCACTGACATGAATAAAAATATTGCCGTAAGCCCGCAGGCTGTTCGCCTCGGAATAAAGATAGGCACTGTCGCAATACATGCGGGTATCTTCGTGGGTAAACACCACATCATCGATGAGTCGCCTGACATCCTCACCGATACGCCGGTCAAATTCAATGGTACCCGCCTCCCAGTCGATGGGGGTCCGCTCCTCCTGTCCGTAAACCGGAACCAGCCACATGAGCGCAGCAAAAAACAAAAATCCGGAAAACGGTCTTACATTCATACTCAACAAGTCACCATTTCATCAGCAGTGATAATAAAGCAGGGGTGTCCAATGTATGAACACCCGCTGCCAAATAAACTGCAAAATACACAAAATGTTGTTTCGATGCCCCAAAACAATTGCGGACACCTGCTCCGGTAACCCTATGCCCGCTTCTCTTCATCCGACATACTGAAGTACTTGTTGACCTCCCGTTTCATGACCGGGGTAAGCAGTACGATCGCAATCAGGTTGGGGATGGTCATAAAGGTAATCACCATATCCACAAAATTCCAGACCAGCTCCAGCCCCCATACGGAACCAAAGAATACAAACAATGCATACACGTAATAGTACCTTTTGATCGCTTTAAACCCAAACAAATATTGGGCAGCGCGGGATCCGTAGTAAGACCAGGAAATGATGGTAGAGAAAGCAAACAACATCAGCCCGACTGAAATGATATGCGGTGCGATATAGCCAATATTGATGGAATCCAGCCCCAGGCTGAAGGCTTCAACCGTCATTCCAACTCCTTCGATGCCCGATTGCCATGCACCTGTCATGATAATCACAACGGCCGTGAGGGAACAAATAAACAGGGTGTCAATGAAAGGCCCAATACTGGCCACCATACCTTCCTGCATGGGATGTCGCGTTTTGGCAGCGGCATGTGCCATGGGAGCAGAACCCTGGCCGGCTTCGTTGGAGAACAGCCCGCGGCGAACCCCCATGGTTAGGGTAATAATAAAGGCGGACCCTGCAAAACCTCCGGCTGCAGCCGTCCCGGTAAAGGCATCCTTAAAGATCAGGGCGAATGCCGGGATAAAATTCTCAATGTTTACCACCACCACCAAGAGGGCGGCAAGGAAATAAATGGCTGCCATGAATGGTACCAGGCGGGAGGTTACATTGGCAATTCGCTTCAGCCCGCCCACAATAATCATCAATACAAGGCCGGTAATCACCAGGCCACTGATCCAGTGCGGGAAATTGTAGGTGGAGTTCAGCACATCAGTCATGGAGTTACTCTGGGCCATGTTGCCCGTACCCAGGGAGGCCAAAACTGCTGCTCCGGCAAAAATCAGGGCCAGGGTCTTGGCATGCTTACCAAGTATATCTTTGAGTCCGTATTCCATATAATACATAGGCCCCCCGGAAACGGTTCCGTCGGGGTTGAACTTCCGGTACTTCTGGCCCATGGTACACTCGACCATCTTCAGCATCATCCCGAAAAAACCGGTCACCCACATCCAGAAAACAGCCCCGGGACCTCCCCAGTGAATGGCCAGGGCCACCCCTACTATATTTCCTGTACCAACTGTGGCAGAAAGTGCCGTGGTAAGCGCTTTAAAGTGGTTTACATCACCAGATTCCCCCTTTGCGGTGTAACGGCCCGCAAGAACGGCTATAGCATGGCCGAAACCGCGCACATGCAAAAACCTGAATTTAAAGGCAAAATAGATGCCGGCCGGGACAAGGAAAAAGAGCAGCAGGTAACCTCCCACAAAATCATTGTACCACGAAATGACACTGTTTAAACCCTCGAGGAATGCGGAACTCGCATCACCCATGGTTTCTCCGGTTTCAGCAATTACTGGATCCTGAATTTCTGACATTGGTTGAAATTTTAAGAATTAAATAATACCTATACTATCGAAAAGCACGATGGCGATGGCCACCGGGGCAATAAACTTCAGAATAAACATCAGGGCATTAAACAGATGCACTTTCAATACACCACTATTGGATAATTCATCCCGGACATCATCCCGCTTCATATACCAGCTCACAAACACCACGATCAGCAACCCGCCAAGGGGCAGCAGCAGGTTGGAGGCGGTGAAATCCAGCAGGTCAAAAACTGTCAGGCCCGAAATGGTGAACCCTTCCATAACACCAAACGACAAAGTACAAAGCACACCCACCAGGGTAGCTGCGGATGTAGCCATGATCGTAGCCTGGCGACGGGTCACATTCAACTCTTCGGTCAGATACGCCACTACCACCTCCAGGATACTGATGGAGGAAGTCAGGGCGGCAATAGCGAGCAATACAAAAAATATGATGGCAAACACATAGCCTCCCGGCATCTGCTGGAAAATATTTGGCAGTACTGAGAAGATCAGCCCTGGGCCGTCTGCCGGATCGAGGTTGAACGCAAACACTGCCGGAAATATGGCCACCCCGGCCAGGATAGCGATCAGGGTATCGGCCAGTGTAACCTGGATGGAAATATTGCTGAGATTGTTATTTTTTTGGATGTAAGATCCGTAGGTGATCAATGCCCCCATCCCGATACTCAGGGAGAAAAAGGCCTGCCCCAGGGCAGCAAGAATCACACTGGAGTCCACCACTGAAAAGTCAGGTTTAAACAGGAATGACAGCCCCATGGCTGAACCGGGCAACGTGATGGAGCGAATGGCCATAATCACAAGCAGCAAGACCAGAAAAGGCATCAGCACCTTGGCATACCTTTCAATGCCCTTTTTTACACCGGCAAGGATAATCCATGCTGTCATCACCATAAAAATCAGCTGATAAACAAGCGGCCAGAAAGTCGTTGTATGGAATGTACCAAACTCTGCGGATATTTGCTGGGAAGTCATCCCCGCAAAGGCATTGGATACAGAGCGTACCACATAAGCCAGCGTCCATCCGGCAATGGTACTGTAAAAGGCCAGGATCATGAAAGCGGCCACGATCCCCATGACCCCCACGAGGTACCAGGGAGTTCCCGGAGCCAGTCGCTTAAAAGAACCAAGTGCATTGCGCTGCCCGCGCCGGCCGATCACAAACTCGGACATCATCACCGGGATGCCCAAAAGGAGAATGAACCCGAGGTAGATCAATAAAAAAGCGCCTCCCCCACTCTCACCGACGATATAAGGGAATCGCCAGATATTTCCTAAGCCAATTGCTGAACCTGCTGCCGCACATATAATTCCAAAGCGACTGGTAAAGCCATCACGGCTTTCGTTTCCTGAAGAAGACATAGATCAAGGTGTTATTCTTAAAAAAAGCCAAAAATATGAAATAATCCGCAAAAACCAATCGCAGCAAAATTATTTCCGTTTCCCGGAAAACAAACCCAAAACAAATATTTATTCTGTCTTATTTTTTTATACTTGTGTTTTTAATAAAAACTCTTTCGCCTGAAAATAATGTTGATTAAAGACTGGATATTTTTTAGCCGTGCACAGCAACGGGGCATCATTGTTTTGCTGCTGCTGATCATTCTTACACCGGTGCTTTCCACACTGATCACAAGGTGGCAGCTCCGAAATCCTCCTGACAAAGAAGCTTTTATAGTTGAAATTGAGCGGATGGAAGCCCGCCTGGCTAAAACCGGTAAGGCGGGCCGGGGCATTGATGAGGCGGGCCGGGGCATTGATGATGATCACACAAAGCAAATAACCCTGAAGCCTTTCAGGTTTGACCCAAACACTTTGCCCCCGGAGAGATGGGAGGAAATGGGTGCCCCGGAAAACCTGGGACGGACCATAGGTAACTATCTGGCAGCGGGGGGGAGTTTCCGCTACAAAGAAGACCTGCAAAGAATCTACACCATGACAGATGCCATATTCGATCAGCTGGCTCCTTACATTGACCTGCCAGCCCGGGCTGAAGAAAACCCTCCCGGCCAAACGCTGTCTTCCGGAGGTGAACGCCTTTCAGGGCATCATATGAACGCACAGAACGAAATGAACGAAAAAGGCGAAATGAACGGAAAGGAAAGATCCACAGCTGCCGGTGGCAATAAGTCCGGGATCAATAATGATGAATATGTTGCCCGAACCACTTTTGCTTTGGATATAAACCAGGCCGATTCCGCAGCTTTCAGACAGGTGCCGGGTATCGGGCCGGTTTTCAGCAGCCGGATCGTACGTTACAGGGAGTTGGTTGGCGGGTTTTACGAAACCGGGCAACTGCTCGAAGTGTACGGACTGGACAGCAGCCACTACCAGCAGATCAAACCTCACCTGTTCATTGGCCCCAACTACAGCAACCGTCAAATAGACCTGAACAAAGCCACGTTTGCTGACCTGATCCGGCATCCTTATCTTGACCGCAACCAGGTCAATGCCATACTGAGGCTCCGCGATCAACACGGCCCTTTCCGTTCAACCGAAGATATCCGCCGGTCTCACCTGATCGATGATACAGATTGGAGGCGCCTCTCACCCTACATCACGACCGCAGACAGTTTAATGACGGAAGACAGCCTGAACCCCTGAAGCAGGATGGGGCTCTCCCCCATTGAACAAAATCCTGTCCTTTACGTTATCCATACAAAGTCTAAATAAAAATAGTAAAAAAGTAAAACAGATTTGCCATGAACCAAATGAATACAATCCGTTCAATAATGATACTGCTTGTTGTCATTGCTTTAACCGCATGGCAACTGCCCATTAAGGAAATTGCAAACAATAAAAAAGGAGATATTACTATGACACATCACGAAAAGCACGTACTGCCTGACTTACCTTATGCCCATGATGCGCTTGAACCATACATTGACAAGCAAACCATGGAAATTCACCACGGCAAGCACCATCAGGCCTATGTAAACAACCTGAACAATGCCATTGAAGGCACGGAACTGGCCCATATGTCGCTGGAGGAAATATTCAGGAATATGAGCCAGCACACCACCGCTGTCCGCAATAACGGAGGCGGCCACTGGAACCACGACCTGTTCTGGAAGATCATGAGCCCGGACGGCGGAGGAAAACCATCAGGTGCATTGTTATCGGCAATTGAAACACACTTTTCATCTTTTGAAGACTTCCAGGAAGAATTCAACCGTGCCGGAGCCACACGCTTCGGAAGTGGATGGGCCTGGCTTATTGTTAACAACCAGGGAGAACTGCAGGTTACCAGCACTCCCAACCAGGACAACCCGCTCATGGATGTGGCCGATGTACAAGGCCAGCCAATCCTCGGCGTGGATGTTTGGGAGCACGCCTACTACCTGCAATACCAGAACCGCCGCCCGGATTACCTGAACAACTTCTGGGAAGTAATTAACTGGGACGAAGTTTCACGCAGGTATGAAGCCGCTAAATGATAATTGATAAGTTGCATAACACATAATTGATAAAAAATTTATTGGTATTTAAGATCGGGTGATGAGTGATGGCGACCGGCAGCAATTCCTTCGGGAACGCTGCCGGTCTTTTTTCAAACCCCCCGCAACACAGTCCCGGCATCACCTGTAACAGCCCCCTCCAAATCCTCAGTTACAACCTCCCGGACAGCCTCTGCAGCAGCCCTCCGGGAAACTAAATTTTTATATCTCCTCCCGTTTCCCTATATTTGCGCTGTCTTGAACAAGATGAACAATCTGTATTTCGATACAAGATTGTTTTTTAATGATCTATTATTTAAAAGATAATCACACATGAGTACCTCAGAAAAGATTACCTCAAAACAAGCAATTGCACTGGAGGAAAAGCATGGTGCACATAACTATCATCCTTTACCCGTGGTATTGTCACGCGGCGAAGGCGTTTTCGTATGGGATGTGGAAGGAAAAAGATATTATGATTTTCTGTCCGCTTATTCGGCAGTCAACCAGGGGCATTGCCACCCAAAAATTGTGGGTGCACTTACGGAACAGGCCCAAAAGCTGGCGTTGACCTCCCGCGCATTCCATAATGATGTGCTGGGGCAATATGAGAAATACATCACAGACCTTTTCGGATACGACAAAGTCCTTCCCATGAATACAGGGGCTGAGGCTGTGGAAACCGCCATCAAGCTTTGCCGCAAATGGGCGTACCAGAAAAAAGGCGTACCGGAGAATCAGGCCAAGATCATTGTGTGCGAGAACAACTTCCACGGACGAACCACCACCATCGTATCCTTTTCAAACGACCCTGATGGGTATAAAGACTACGGCCCCTTCACCCCGGGCTTTATCCGCATCCCTTACAATGATGTGGATGCACTGGAAGAGGCACTGAAAGACCCCAACGTGGCGGGTTTCCTGTTTGAACCCATTCAGGGAGAAGCCGGTGTATTTGTGCCAGATGACGGATACCTTTGCAAAGCTTATGACTTGTGTAAAAAACACAATGTACTGTATATTGCAGATGAAGTGCAGACCGGTATTGCCCGTACCGGGAAGATGCTTGCCTGTGACCATGAAAATATCAAACCTGATGTGGTGATCCTCGGAAAAGCGATCAGTGGCGGATTGTACCCCGTATCAGCCGTACTGGCCAATGACGATGTCATGCTGGTGATCAAGCCCG
>PWHO01000076.1 GCA_003555385.1 Bacteroidales bacterium | reverse complement strand
CGATCTGGATGTGCGGATCAACGCACAGAATCCGGTGATCGAATGCGACCAGAGCCAAATGGTTCAGGTGTTTGCCAACTTGTTTAAAAATGCGGTGGATGCCATGCCCATGGGCGGTGAGCTGACGGTGAAAGTGGATGACAAAGAGGGTGAGGATGCGTTCTATATCCGCATACAGGACACAGGAACAGGCATATCAAAACAAAACATGGACAAGATGTTTGAGCCCTTCTTCACCACCAAGGAAAAGGGGCAGGGAACCGGACTCGGGTTACCGATCATTTACGGAATTGTGAAAATGCATCGCGGCACCATGAAGGTTGACTCCAATGCGGATCCCAAAGCCGGACCCACGGGAACCACCTTTTATCTCACGCTGCCCAGGAAAGCGGAGAGTATTAACAGGCATACAGAGGATGTATCGGAAAAAGATGTAAATACCATTAAATAAAGACCGTCATGTTGACAAAGGAAAAAAAGACCATTCTGATTGTTGATGATGACCCCGATTTTCTGTTCCAGATGAAAATGACCATTCAGGATCTCGGGTTCGAAGTAATATCGGCAGAAACACAGAAGGAAGCGGAGGATATCATTAAAAAAGAACGCCCCGACCTTGCCATTCTCGATTTAATGATGGAAAATCAGGATACCGGTTTTATCCTCTGTCATAAAATCAAGCAAAAATACCCTGACCTCCCCATTATAATTGCTTCTGCGGTTACTGCAGAAACCGGAATGCTTTTTGATGTGGATACGGAAGAAGGCCAGGAATGGATCAAGGCAGATCTGTTTATGGACAAAGGGATCCGAAAAGATCAGCTCCAGAAAGAGATCAACAAGTTGCTCAAAATCTGAAACATCATTATTGAACCCACTCATGTCACCAACCCAACATACTGATTTACCCGGTAAAACGATTGAGCGATTGAGCCAGTACAGGCGAATCCTCTATAACAGCATCCAGGAAGGGAAAACAAACATCTATTCGCATGAGCTGGCCAAAATGATGAACCTTACCTCAGTGCAGGTCAGGAGGGATCTCATGCTGATCGGATATTCAGGCAGCCAGAGCAAAGGCTATGTCATCAAGGATCTTGTGGCCCTGATTGGCAATATTATTGACAGTTCCGGAGGGCAGAACATCATCATCGTGGGGATGGGTAACCTGGGACGGGCCATAACCAGTTATTTTACGGGGAAACGTGAGAAATTGGCCATAGTGGCTGCTTTCGACAATGATTTGCAGAAAACAGACCGGATGATGGCCGGCATTCCGTGTCACCATATCAATAAATTGACAAGGCAGTTCATCGAAGAATCAGAAGTGAGTATCGCTGTACTGACTGTGGCCCCGGAAGCGACCCACGATGTCGCAAAAAAACTGATGGATGTCGGCATCAAAGGGATTCTGAACTATACCTCTGTTCCCCTGACGGTTCCGCCGGATGTGTACCTGGAAGAATACGACATTGTTACCTCACTGGAAAAACTGGCTTACCTGGTCAAAACACATTAAGGTCGCAGGATAGGTTTGTCGCTATTTATTGGTATTTTTGTGCTGTCATGAACGTGTATTACCATACATCGGAAGCGAGCGGGAAGGTCAAAAACCCGGTGGTCACCACCGGTTCTTTTGATGGTGTCCACAGCGGACACCAGTCAATTATCAACCGGCTCAACAAGAGCGCCCGGAA
Source organism: Bacteroidales bacterium (assembly GCA_003555385.1). Classification (GTDB taxonomy): domain Bacteria; phylum Bacteroidota; class Bacteroidia; order Bacteroidales; family UBA7960; genus PUPG01. The sequence goes on along the minus strand of PWHO01000076.1, from coordinate 8,860 downwards.
AATAGGGGGGGAATCAGTGCTGATCACTTTTTATCCCCATCCCCGAAAGGTTTTGTATCCGGAACAGTCTGACCTGAAAATGATCAATTCACAGGAGGAAAAGATATCCCTGTTGCGTCATGCCGGGCTCGATAACCTGATCATTATGCCGTTTTCCGTGGAGTTTTCCAAAACCTCCCCACATGATTTCGTTACAAAATACCTGGTTGAGCAGCTGGGGGCCCGTGTGATTGTTTTCGGGCACAACCACCATTTTGGTCATGACCGCCAAGGTAATTACTCCTACCTCCATGAGCTGAGCCGGGAAATGAACTTTTTAGTGGAGGAAATGCCGCTTAAGGTCATTGAAGATGAGACCGTTAGTTCGGCCAAGGTCAGAAAAGCGATCGGATCCGGCGATATTCAAAAAGCCAATGCCTACCTCAATCACCAGTATACCATCAAGGGCCTTTTTGAGAAAGGTCGTCCCATAAAAGTTTTTTCAGATAATCCCACCATAGCTGTTGACTTTGATAAAAGAGAAAAACTGATCCCTCCGCCGGGTATTTATGCCACCAAACTGATGGCCAGTAAACAATGTATGAAGTCCATGACGTGGATTTCAGGGAAAGATGGTGAAAACCCTGCTGTGGAAAGCCTGCCTGTTGAAGCGCAATACAATCCGGAAGGAGAAAAGGGCATATTGCTTTTCTATAAGCAGGTATATGCAGGCCATATTGAAAGCATTGGCCCCGGAGAAGAGAAACTTCTGAAGAATGCCCGCGCAGATGTGGAGGATTTAATCTATTAGTCTGCCCGGGGGACCCCTTTTAAAGTCATAATTCAGGTAATTCATGCATTTAATTATTTGAATGCATATTTTAGCTTTTGTATGCCTTCTCCTTCTGAAACTTTGAGTAAATTTGTACGGTAAAAAGAACATTCTATCTATGATATATCATCCTGAAAAATACAGAATTGAGGATAAAAGGATGACCCCCTTTATTGATCCTGATGAGATCTTGCAGATACTTAGGAACACCAAAGCAGATCGGTCGAGGGTAAGGGATGTGATCAGTGCGTCGCTTGACAAAAAGAGACTTTCCCTGGAAGAGACGGCTGTACTGATCAATACAAAGGATCCCGATCTGGTTGAAGAGATTAAGGAAGGTGCCCGCACGCTCAAAGAAAAAGTTTACGGTGAACGGATTGTTTTGTTTGCCCCCCTTTATGTGGGTGATTTGTGTACCAACAATTGCCAGTATTGCGGATTCAGGGCCTCCAATAAGGAGATGCAACGAATTACCCTCTCCGCAAAAGAGCTCGAAAAAGAAACCAGGGCACTGGTCGACCAGGGGCATAAACGTCTTATTTTGGTTTACGGGGAGCATCCCAGGTATTCACCTGAGTTTATTGCTTCCACGGTTGAAACCGTTTACGGACTGAAGCACGGCAACGGAGAGATCCGCCGGGTAAACATCAATGCGGCCCCCTTTGATATTCAGGGGTTCAGGGTTATCAAGGATTCAGGTATAGGTACTTTTCAGATTTTCCAGGAGACGTATCATCAGCCGACATATAAGCAAGTGCACCCCAGTGGGGTCAAGCGCAATTACGACTGGCGGCTTACCGCCCTTGACCGTGCCCAGGAAGCCGGAATTGATGATGTGGGTATTGGTGCTTTGTTCGGGCTTTACGACTGGCGATTTGAGGTGATGGGGCTGGTTCGTCACGTAAACCATTTTGAAGCGGTATACAATGTCGGCCCCCACACCATTTCATTTCCCCGTTTGCAGAATGCCCACTCTTTGAATATTCCCAAAGATCACATGGTCAGTGATGAGGAATTTACACGCCTGGTTTCCATCCTGAGGCTCGCCGTTCCCTATACAGGTATGATACTCACCGCCAGGGAACCTGCCCATATAAGGGATGAAATCCTGCGTTTTGGTGTATCTCAGATAGACGGGGGGACCAACCTGGAGTTGGGGGGGTACTCTGAAGGGCTTCAGGAAACCCAGGATCTGAGCAGGGAGCAGTTTCAGATCAACGACAGTCGTTCCCTGGCGGATATCATGGACGAACTGATCCGTGCTGAGTATATCCCTTCTTTTTGCACTGCGTGTTACCGCCTCGGACGCACCGGGGAGCATTTTATGGAGTTTTCTGTTCCCGGGTTCATCAAAAGATATTGTTCTCCCAATGCCCTGCTCACGATGGCAGAATACCTGGAGGATTATGCAGGGGAGGATACCAAGAAGGCCGGCTATGAACTAATTGAAAAAAAGGTCAATGAGTTGTCCGGCTCCGTTCCGGTGGATAAACTGAGAGAGAAGCTTCGGCTGATCAGTCAGGGAAAACGGGATTTGTATTTCTAAATGAAATGACCATGCAACAGACAATGATTTTGGGTATCCTGGTATTTGACCGGATCAAGGAAGCAGGAATGACGCAGAAAGTGCTTTCCGGGCATGCGGATGTGATACGTACCCGGCTTGGGTTCCATGAACTCTCGGACAAGGTTTGCAGCCGGGTGGGAACCATTGTTTTGGTGCTTCAGGGTGATCCGAAACAATGGCAGGAACTGGAAGAGGATCTGTCCGCCATCGGAGGGGTTGAGATTAAGAAAATGACCTTTGACTATTTATTTAAATAAAGTATAATAATATGTCAGTAATCAGGATTTTGGGCGTTCTTGTCAAATTACGAAGTGAGGCCGCAATGAAGGTACAGGATGTATTGACCAAATACGGTTGTTCTGTCAGGACCCGGCTTGGATTGAATATGCCGGATGATTCCGGTTCCGGAGAGCAGGGCCTGATCATCCTTGATCTATATGGAGACCCGGATGAAAGCATTCGTCTTGAAAATGATCTTCGCAGCCTGGATAAGGTGAAGGTTCAGCGTATGGAATTTGATAACTGATATATAACAGACCAGATATGGCAAAATTGGTTCATTTTTCGGAAGCAGCTTCTCTTGCGTTGCATGCAATGGTGCTCATAGCCAAAGCCGACAATCATATAAATGTCAGTAGCCTGGCCAGTGAGATGGGGGCCTCCCGCAATCACCTGGCCAAGGTATTGCAACAGTTGGTGAAATACAATTTCCTGAAGTCTGTTCGCGGTCCTTCCGGTGGTTTCGTATTGAATAAACCACCGGATCAGATCAGCGTGCTGGAGATTTACGAAGCCATTGAGGGATCCATTGACCTTCCGGAATGCCCGCTCGACAGAAAGGTCTGTCCTTTTGACAAATGCCTGATGAATGGTCTTGTGACTGATGTCACCATGCAATTCAAAAAGTATTTCCAAGAACAGACACTCGAGGATTTTGTCACACGTTCCTGACACATTATATGGCTTTACAGGCAGGCAAATTACTATCAAGTATTCAATCTCCCGGCGACCTGAAAACACTGTCGCAAGAGGAGTTGCAGATACTTTGCGAAGAATTGCGGCAATTTATCATTGATGCAGTCAGTCTGAACCCCGGTCATTTCGGGGCCAGCCTCGGGGTGGTTGAACTGACCGTGGCCCTTCACAAGGTTTTTGACACTCCCAGAGATCAGCTGATCTGGGATGTAGGCCACCAGGCCTATGCCCACAAGATTCTCACGGGCCGTCGTGATCTTTTTCACACCAACCGGCATTACGGGGGCATCAGCGGTTTCCCCCGGATGGATGAAAGCCCTTATGATGCATTCGGTACGGGGCATGCTTCCACCAGTGTTTCTGCAGCCCTGGGAATGGCTGTCGCCTCCGGCCTGAAAGGGGATGACCGTCACCATATTGCTGTGATCGGCGATGGGAGTATGACGGGCGGACTGGCATTTGAGGGGTTGAATCATGCCGGGGTGTCCAATGCCAACCTGCTGGTGATCCTCAATGACAATGGAATTTCGATCGATAACGGCGTGGGTGCCCTGAAGGAATATCTGACTGAAATTACCACTTCCAGGACGTATAATCGCCTGAAAGATGATATCTGGCGTTTGCTTGGCAACGCAGGTAGCGTTGGTCCGGGGGCCCGTCGTTCCATACAAAAGCTTGAAAATGCCATCAAATCACTCCTTTTTCGTCAGAGCAACTTTTTTGAGTCGCTGGGTTTCCGGTATTTTGGCCCGGTTGACGGCCATGATGTCGGATATCTGCAACGGATACTCGGTGACCTGAAGCATATTAAAGGACCCAAACTTCTCCACGTGGTAACGGTCAAAGGAAAAGGGTACCCGTTTGCCGAGAAAGACCAGACTCGTTTTCATGCGCCGGGCTTTTTTGACAAAAAAACCGGAAAAATACAAGTTCCGGAAAAGAATACCGGTCATCCACCCAAATATCAGCGAGTATTTGGTGAAACCATCCTTGAACTGGCTGAAAAGAACTCACGGATTGTGGGGATTACCCCTGCTATGCCCACAGGTTGCTCGTTAAATATCATGATGGGGGCCATGCCCGGCAGAACTTTTGATGTGGGGATTGCCGAGCAACATGCGGTCACTTTCAGTGCAGGACTTGCTGTACAGGGTATGATCCCTTTTTGCAATGTGTATTCTTCCTTTTTTCAACGGGCGTATGACCAGGTGATCCATGATGTGGCACTTCAGAACCTACCTGTGGTTTTTTGCCTGGACAGAGCCGGCCTGGTGGGAGAAGACGGGGCGACACATCATGGAATGTTTGATCTTTCTTCCCTGCGATGCATCCCTAACCTGGTTATTGCAGCTCCCATGAATGAGGAAGAGCTTCGCAATATGATGTACACAGCCCAGCTGAATCCTGTTTCACCATACGTGATCAGGTACCCGCGCGGAGAAGGGGTGATGAGGGAGTGGAAAACGCCTTTCCGGAAAATAGAAACCGGTCGGGGCAGAAGACTCAAAAATGGCAGTGATATTGCAGTGGTATCTGCAGGGCACGTTGGCAATATGGCGCTGAAAGCATGCAGTATGTTTGAGGAGCAGAGCGGGTTTTCTGTTTCCTGCTATGACCTCCGTTTCCTTAAACCAATGGATGAAAGCTTGCTTCACGAGGTCTTTTCCGGGCATCAGGCTGTCATTACAGTTGAAGACAATGCATTGGCCGGCGGAATGGGAAGCGCACTGCTTGAGTTTATGGCAGATCACCATTATCGTATCTTTGTTAAAAGACTGGGGATCCCCGATTATTTTCCGGGACATGGCACCATCCCGGAGTTGCACCGGGAGTGCGGTTTTGACCCGGATGCTGTTATCCGGGCCCTGGAAGATGCCGCAGCGCAACTTAAGCTGAATCTCCTGCAAAATAAGAAACAAAAAACCGGATTGTATGTCGGAAACCATCGCCAATAGTGATCAAATCCTTATTGCTTTTCTGCTTACTTTGTTTGCAGGGCTGGCCACAGGTATCGGCAGTGCCATTGCTTTTTTTGCAAAAAGAACCAATACCCGGTTCTTGTCAGTGGCACTGGGTTTTTCAGGAGGGGTAATGATCTACCTTTCCTTTGTGGAGATCTTCCCGAAATCCATTGAGATCCTGGAGGCGGAAATGAGCGTTCAGTCAGCCTACTTGTTGACTGTAGTGGCTTTTTTTACCGGGATGGTAGTCATCGCAGTCATTGACCGGCTGGTGCCGGATTTTGAGAACCCCCACGAACCCAAGCGTGTTGAGCAAATGGGGACGGAAGAGGCTGCAAAAAACAAGAAACTGTATCGCATGGGAATGTTGTCGGCACTGGCCATTGCCATTCATAACTTCCCGGAAGGGCTGGCTACTTTTCTGGCCGCATTGCATGACATCAGGCTGGGGCTTCCGATTGCCATTGCCATTGCTATTCATAACATTCCGGAGGGCATTGCCATTTCGGTTCCGATTCATCATGCAACCGGAAGCAAGAGGAAGGCTTTTCTGTATTCATTCCTTTCTGGATTGGCAGAACCCGTGGGGGCAGCTGTGGGGTTTTTCATCCTGATGCCATTTATCAACGAAGTGGTTTTTGGATTCCTGTTTGCATCCGTTGCCGGCATCATGGTGTTTATTTCCATAGACCACCTGTTGCCTACTGCCAGGGAATACGGAACCGGTCACCTTCCGCTTTACGGATTGATGGCCGGAATGGCTGTAATGGCCGTGAGCCTGGTCTTTTTTATGTAATGGATTATCCTCAGCGTAATGACATTCCCTCAGCACTTAAGGGTAACGGATCAAAAAGCTGTCCATGAAACCATGGTCACGCAATTCACTGCGCACCCGCAGGGCTTCCTCCCGGTTTGAAAATTCCCCCACAATCAGTTTATACAGGTTTCTGCCCTCTTCATGGGTGATATGGAGAAAAACGGGATAACCAAAACGTTGCTGATGGCCGGAAGCAATGCCTGAAAGCTGATCAGGATTTACAAATGAGGCAACCTGTATACCAATTCCGGAGGGGGAGACCTCCTTCAGCAAAGTATCATAGAAGCCCTCATCCATTGTTGCCAGGTCACGTGGCGAGATCCTTTCGCTGTGCATACGGGTCTCCTGCTCAAAGTCGCTTTCTTCACCTGCTATATAGGAAGGTTCTTCGGAGATGGAGAGGTGTTCTGTGGCTTTATCCTCATTCCCCAGCATCTGGTAGGTATGTCCGAGGTAGTAGTGCAGAACCGGATCTTCCAAATAGCGTTCACTGGCATAAAGCAGGTCTTCCAGGGCATCCTGGTAGAGTCCGGTCTGATAGCGGGCCCTGCCCCTGAAAAAATGGACTTCTCCAAATCCGGGATTGAGCTTGTGCGCCATATCAAAATCCTGCAGGGCCCGTCCGAATTCGCTGGTCGCGTAGTACGCTTTACCACGCTGAAAGAAAGAATAATAATCAGGACTGATCCGGAGTGCTTCGCTGTAATGGTGAATGGCTTCATTGTATTCACCCTTTGATGCGTAAGCCAGTCCGGTAAAATAATGTACCTGGTCGGCATGTTTGTGGTCAAAACCGATTACTGCCCGGAAATCGTCCAGTGCTTTTTCATACTGCCTGAGCTCAATATGTGCAAGCCCCCTGTAAAAATAGGCATCAGCAAAATAAGGATCCAGAGAGATAGCCTCATCAAAGGATATCAGGGCCTGATGGTATTCACCCTCAACGCCTTTCCTGACACCTTCTGAAAACAACTCCCGGGCACGCCTGATATCTCTATCTGAAGGTTGGCTCACGCTTATTGAGGGCCAAAAAATTCCCGACAGCAGGATGGTCAAACAAAGGATTCTCATATACGCATTAATGAGGAATGGATGCTACAGGACAAATATAAACAATTATCGCCGGGCTTTGGCGTTCAACAGCGGAGTGAGTTTTCTGGACAGGACATTATAAAACCGCTTGTTGTTGTAGAGACCTACCCAACGAATTCCCTGTATGCTATTGGTCAGAAAACATTCCTCAGCATTTTCCAGTTCGCCCGAATTTAATGGCTTTTCCGTTACTTTCCATCCGTTTTCCATGGCTATTTCCATGACAACACGGCGCATAATCCCCTCCACGCATCCCTGATCAAGTGGTGGCGTATAAAGCTGATCTTCGCAAACGACGAATATATTCGAACTGGTGGCTTCAATAATGTTCCCGTCGTCATTAAGAATCAGGCAGTCACCGAGTCCGGATTCCCTTTTGTAAAGACTGGCCATCACATACAGCTGGGCATTGATTGACTTGATGGAAGAAAACTGATTCGTCCCTTTGCGCATCCCGGTATATTCTTTCACATGAATTCCCTTGTTGTTCAGTACGAAACTTTCCTGATCCAGCATTTCAGACTCTATCAGCCACGAAGCACTGTTGCCAAGGGGCATATACAGGCCGCCGTCCTCCCGGAACGCAGAGAAACGAACCCTGGCATTTCCGGTTTCATGATGATTGGCGGAAACAAGCTCCTTTATTGCAGCGGTAAAGAGATCTTCGGACCAGTCATCACCTGGGTTGATTTGAAGGAGATGAAGCCCGCGGGTCAGGCGGTCAAAATGTTTGTCTGCCCATAAAGGGCGTCCCTGCATGACCCGGATGGTTTCAAATAACCCGTCACCATAGCGAAAAGCCCTGTTGGAGGGTAACAGGCTGAAGTCATCTTCAGGGATCAGACGTCCGTTCCAGGATAACATGTTCATGCGCAGGAGATTTAAAAAACATAGTGAATAAACCGGGAGACGAATCCGGGATCCAGTAAGGTTGTAAATAACACCCCAACTATGGCCCCCCAGAAATGCACATCATGTCCCACATTGTCGCTGCCTCTTTTGGCCATATAGGCGGAATAAACCAGGTACAGTATGCCAAAAATAAAGGCAGGAATGGGTACCGGAAAAAAGATGAACATGATGGAGCCCTGGGGGTATACAAGAATGCTGGCGAAAAGAACGGCTGACACTGCCCCGCTGGCCCCGACTGCATTATAATAGGGGTCTTTGGAATGTTTGAAATAACCGGGAATTACACTTCCCACCAATCCCACCAGGTACAGCAGCAAAAAGAACAGCGAACCGGCGTTGCCGAAATGGGCGGAGAACATATGCTCCACATTCCGGCCAAAAGAAAAAAGAACAATCATGTTCACCAGCAGGTGCATATAATCTACATGCAGCAGGCCATAGGTGAAAAACCGGTGAATTTGCCTATGCTCCCTGATGGCAAACGCGTTGAATTTCAAGCGTTCGAACATCCGGCCGCTGCCAAAGGCGTAAATACTTGCCAGAACGGTTGCAATGATGATAAATAGGGTGGCAGACATTTCTATTCAGGATAAAAAATGTGTGTTGTTCATTAATACCTGATCTGCAACCGGTCGAAAGTATCATCCTCAATGATGCGCACCGCTTCCCTGAAATAATCCTCATGTTGCATCACAACCTGAATATAAGCGGAAAAATCAAAAAGG